>NZ_JACJFI010000200.1 GCF_014164505.1 Shewanella sp. SG41-4
CAAATAGACTCGCCGCCACCACGTACTCGCCAATGTGGAAATGCCGCTTTATAAAATACTAATGATTCATCTAAGTCATTAACTACTAAATTTAAATGTTCTAATCGCATTACTTATCTCCTTATTATTTGTGCAACACAGCTTAATACCTCAAGTTAAGTTGAGGTAAAGCGTTATTTTTGCCAAAATGATAAAAATAATCGGAGGTTGAATGTCAGTAGATACAGAACTAAGTGTTGGCCAAGTCGCCAAACGTTGTGGAATAAACATCTCTGCGATTCACTTTTATGAGCAAAAAGGTCTCATCAGCGGTTGGCGCAATAATGGTAATCAACGTCGTTATACGCGAGACGTTATCAGGCGAATATCGCTCATTAAAGCTGCACAACAATTAGGGATATCGTTGGATGATATCAAGCATGCTTTTGCTGCTTTACCCAATGAACGAACAGCGACTAAAGAAGACTGGGCAGAATTATCACATGTTTGGAATAAATCACTTACGTTGCGGATAGCCCAGATGCAAAAATTGAAAGATTCGCTCGAAGGCTGCATCGGTTGCGGTTGTTTATCGATGAAAAACTGTCCACTGTATAATCCAAACGATATTCTTGTAGAACAAGGCCCTGGCCCAGTGCTTTTGCATAAATGATAAATACAAAAAAGCCTAGTTTAATAACAAACTAGGCGTAAGCAATTAGCTAAATTAGGGGGGAGATAAACTACTAGGTTGGGAATATGGCTTAAATGCTGTTAACACCTAAGCCACTAATCGTATTAGACTCACAATAAAGGCTTAACTAAGCGTTTTGGTAGTCACAATATCTATTTTACGAGGTTTCATAGCTTCTGGAATTTCACGTACTAAATCAATATTTAATAAACCGTGTTCTAATTCTGCACTGACGACCCGCACATAATCCGCTAGCTGAAAAGTACGTTCGAAACCACGCTCAGCAATCCCTTGATGCAAATATTTGCGTTCATCAGTATTAGCAGTCTTATTACCTTTTACTAATAGCTTTTCACCTTCACTCATAATATCGAGTTCTGGCATAGAAAAACCCGCTACCGCCATAGTGATCCGATAACGATTTTCGCCTAAAAGCTCAATATTATATGGAGGATACCCACTGTTGCTATTGTTAGCTGCTGCATGTTCAGCAAGTTGTGCTAAACGATCAAAACCAATTGCACTACGGTAAAGAGGTGTTAAATCTGGAGAAATATTAAAATTACGCATGTTCATACCCTTGTCTAAAGCAATATGTAAAAAATAACCACTGTATGTTTGTGGTGTTTGGTTTTCACAGCCCTTACGGCACTGTGGTAGCAAGTTTACTGAAACCTCAATCGAGCATTTCATGATTCGTTTCTACTACAGAATTAGATATATGGACCACCGGTAAGATATCAAGTGCAGTGGATGAAAAAATTAGCTAAAAATAATAAAAAATATAAATAGACTTTAAATCAATGGTTAACGTTATTATTAAAATAAAATCATTTTATACCATAATGATTAAACTGGTGTTCATTTCACAATGATGACTTTTGTCACTAGTAATCTTGTTTGAAAATGTCACTATAATGAATAACAAATAACGACAAATAAGGACATTTTATGAACCCACCAACATTGGCATTATTAATTCCTATTCTGGCCATTTTAGGTAGCTTTATTGTCACTATAATGAAGCTTAAAGAACGCCAATCACATACAACGGCAGAACTAGCAACTAACAATAAAGCCCTCCATGATGAAATAAGCGCCCTGCGTAAACGAATTGAAGTACTTGAACGTGTTGTTACCGACGATGCTTATGACCTAAAGCAAAAAATAAATAACGCATAATTAAATAATCAAATGACCAACATAACAAAGCCACCGAATTGGTGGTTTTGTGGTTTAAAGGCATTAAACTCATAATATGAAAAGTAAGGATATAAACTACTTACTCACGGCAATTGAACGACGGAAAAGCGCAAGACTAAAAGCAAAAAAGATAGCCCCTAGACTAATGATATTGAGTAATTCTGGCCACACTATGCTGATATCAGCACCCCGAAAAACAACGGCCTGAGAAAAAGCCATAAAGTGGCGCGAAGGGAAAAGCCATGTAAATGGTTGAATAATAGCAGGCTGGCTCTCAATCGGAGTGATCCCTCCCGAGAGTAACATCATGGGTATTATCACTATCATCAACAGTAGTGCAAATTGTGCCATCGTACGGGCAATTGTACCGAGAAAGATACCGATGGCTGCTGCTGCAAATAAATAAATGGTCGTCCCGCCAAGTAGTAGCCATCGAGATCCTGCAATGGGTACATCTAACAAGGTCTCAACCATAAAGAACAATGATAACGAGAAAGCAACTAAAACAATTAATCCGTTAGCCCATACCTTCGACATGATAATTTGAAACGAAGTTAGCGGCATAACCAACAAGTGCTCAATGGTGCCATGTTCACGCTCACGCAATAACGCAGCGCCGGTCAGTATTATGGCCAGCAAGGTTACGTTATCGAGCAGTGCACCAATCGAACTAAACCACGTCATAGTACCATTTGGGTTAAAGGCACGGCGTTGAACTAATGTCACTGGATAAGTCGTTGTTTCATTGGAACGATTAACAAAAAAGTTTACCTCGTTAGTTATGATATTTTGAATATAGTGGTTACCTAGGCTCGCTTGAGTCACTGCGGTAGCATCAACATCTATCTGTACACTCGGCAAGCGCCCATCGCGAACATCTGCTTCAAACCTTGGTGGAATGGAGACCACAAACATGAAACGATCTTGATCCATAACTTGGTCAATATCAGTAGCAGAGATTTGCTCTGCAAGGTTAAAATAAGGCGGGTAAAAAGCATTGGCAATGCTACGAGAAAGCGTAGAGTGGTCTTCATCGACAATGGCAATCGAAGCGTTATTAACCGACTCGCTGATGGCTGTTGATCGTGAATAAATCTGGGCGCTGAATAGGAAAATAATTAGCATTACCATAACAACGTCACCAAGAACGCTGCGTAACTCTTTAGTACCGAGCCAAAAAATGTTACTCCAGGTTTTCATCAATTATGCCTCTTGTTTTGTCAAACATACTGCAGCCAAAACGACAAAGAGCGGACCATAAATGGATAGCATCATTAAATCCCCTGCTAGGGCAAAGAAATCCAATCCTTTGGTAAATGCAGCGACACTCAAATGCATGTAATAGGTTGCGGGCCACGCCATACCGATAAGATATCCCCCGCCTTCTAACGTTGATGTTGGCTGAACTAACCCGGAGAAAAGTGCTGTGGGTAATAACGACACAATTGTAGTGGCAAAAACTGCGGTAACCTGTGTTTTAGTTAACGCGGAAACAATTAGCCCAATACCCGTTGAAGCACAAACGTAAAAGAAAGCTCCCACAGTTAAGCCCAGCAGACTGCCTTGCAGCGGTACTTGTAGCAAAAATACCACTAAGAATGTCAGAATTAAAAAGTTAGCCATACCAATGCCGATATATGGCAGCTGTTTACCTATCAGAAATTCAAGTTTGTTTGTCGGCGTGACGTAAAAGTTGGTTATCGTGCCAACCTCTTTTTCACGCGAGATACTTACCGCCATCAAAATTGCGGGGAAAAAGAGTAACAACAAGGCAGGTGTTTTCGGCCCAATAGAAAAAATACTCTCAAATGATGGGTTATAACGATATCGAGACTGTAGATCCACTTTATATAAAGCACTTGCATCGATGCCTGCATTTGTTGCTAACTGCGTAAGATAGCGTATATGGCCACCAGTGACATATCCTTCTATGGTGCTTGCTCTAGTGGTATTAGCACCATCAATCCAAGCAGAAATGCTAGGCGTTTCGCCCATCTTTAAATCACGGCCAAAACCGGGTGGGATCTCTATCGCTAAAGTTATATCGTTAGACTTAAGACGCCATTCAAGTTCATCTTTGCTTTGAAGTTCAGGTCTCTCAATAAAATAGTGTGACCCTTGAAAGTTACTTAAATATTGGCGGCTCTCTGGAGTACGATCTAGATCCAGCGCGGCGAAAGTGAGATCCTCAATATCCAGAGATATACCGTAAGCAATAACAATCAACAAGATCACACTGCCAAAAAAGGCAAATGCCAAACGTATCCTGTCACGCATTACCGCCATCATTTCGAGATAGCTGTATGCCAATAACCTATTCAAGCTAAAATAGTGGCGTTTTAATGTGGTTGAAGGTGAACTTATTAACGTTGATGAATCGTCTGGCTGCACAGAAGCCAAAGCAGTTGATTCTTCGGCTGTCGTACCAATGGCATCTTTCAGGTAATTGATAAATGCTTCCTCAAGCGAGGCTGCACCTTTGGCTTCTACTAGATGTTGCGGTTCATCATAAACAAGTACTTCACCAGCGTGCATAAGCGAAATGCGATCGCAACGTAAAGCCTCGTTCATAAAATGGGTAGAAATAAATATGGTCACTTTATCTCGACGTGACAATTCAACAAGCAGCTCCCAAAATTCGTCACGAGCGACAGGATCAACACCTGAAGTAGGCTCGTCAAGAATGAGCATTTCGGGCTCATGGATCACCGCAACCGCGAGCGAAAGCCGCTGACGGATGCCAAGTGGCAGCGATGAAGCTAGATCATCTATTTGTTTGCGCAGACCAAAACGGTCAACCAGCGTATTTATCCGCTCTGTTGTTTTTGACGGTGACAGATGAAATAAGCGAGCATGCAAGATTAGATTCTGCATCACCGTTAGTTCGCCATACAGCGAAAAAGCTTGTGACATAAATCCGACACGCTTGCGCATTTCTAGATTGTTCGCATCAACTAACTTTCCGAATAAAAAAGCCTCACCTTCAGAAGCTGGCAGCAAACCCGTCAGCATTTTCATTGTGGTGGTCTTGCCACAACCGTTAGAACCGAGAAAACCAAAAATCTCGCCAGCTTGAATTTCAAAGCTAACGTTGTTCACAGCGGTAAAATCACCGAAGCGTCGAGTCAATCCTTTCGCTATGATAGCAGGTGTGCCAGCAGTCTTTTCAAATGGAGGGATAACAAGCTCTTTACCACTTCCCCGCTTCCCTTCCGGTAGTAAGCGCACAAACGTCTTTTCTAAATTACTGGTGTTGGTTTTGGCTTTTAGCTCTGCTGGAGTACCTGTGTCCAAAACATGTCCAGCATCTATTGCAACCAGCCAGTCAAAGTCTTCTGCTTCGTCCATGTACGCAGTGGACACAATCACACTCATGCTGGGTCTTTCGCTGCGAATAGCGTTAATTAGTTGCCAAAATTGTCGCCTTGACAATGGGTCGACACCAGTCGTCGGCTCATCCAATATCAACAGTTCTGGATCATGTATAAGCGAACAGCAGAGCCCAAGTTTTTGTTTCATGCCACCAGATAACTTACCCGCTGGCCTTGATAGAAAAGAGTGAAGCCCTGTTGCTTTAGTCAAACGATCGATTCGAGCTTTACGCTCAGAAGCCCCCTGACCAAATAACTTTCCAAAGAAATCTAGGTTTTCGGCAACACTAAGCTCGCTATAAAGGTTTTTGCCCAGACCTTGGGGCATGTAGGCAATCCGAGGACCAACTTCGGAGCGGTGGCGAGCCGAAGCCATGTCACCACCAAGCACCTCAAGACTGCCATGCTGTAACTTGCGAACACCCGAAATAAGGGCCAATAGCGTCGACTTACCAACACCATCGGGACCGAGCAGGCCAACCATCATCCCAGAAGGAATGGTCAGTGACACATCTTCGATAGCATTCACTTTCTTATAGGTATGCGTAACACCCTTAATGCAGACGATAGGATAATCTTGTTGGTCCATGGTACTGCACCCACATTAGTTATTATTGACTGAGACGGGTTCGGCTTGCGGTGGTAATTTCTGAAGAAAGTCCGGCCATGGAGCAGGTTTTTCTCCGGATTTTGTGGTCAGACGAATGTAAGCAACCCCGCGAACCCCTGTCTTTACATCATCAATATGGCTCTGGACTAAATTTTGCGGTATTCGTACTTTGGCACGAAACATGAGTTTTTCGCGTTCACTGAGTGTTTCAACTTGCTTTGGTGTGAATTGGGATTCCGGTGACACAAAACTGACAGACGCAGGAATAGCGAAATCTAAGATATCCAGCTTAATTCGAGCCTCTGCACCGATAGCAATGCTATTAGCCTGAGCTGACGGAAGAAAGACCTCCATATAGACATCGGCGAGGTTCACAACGGTTAGCACTTTACCACCACTTCCTAGCACTTCACCGGGTTCGGCAAGTCGATAAATAACTCTGCCAATAACCGGTGATTTGAGAACACAATCGTCGATTTGAGTCTGGATCTCTGTAGTGCTAGCCCTCACTGCATCGACCATACGTTCTCGGTATACTAGTCCAGCTTTTGCAGCCTCAAGGGCAGCTTTGGCAACGGCTACCTGACTGACTCGTGTATCGTAGGTTTCTTTACTGATGTGATTATTTTTGACCAACTCGCGTGCCCGATGCAACTCTTGTTCAGCCAGTAATTGTTCCGCCTTTGCCTGCTCTATGGCTGCCAAAGCGGATGCGACCTGGCTTTCTGCGCTAGCAACGTTCGCTTCTGCACCGATTAACTGAGCTCGCAGTTGATCTGTATTGATTCTCGCGACAGCCTGTTCAGCCTGAACAAGATCGCCTTCCTGCGCCATGATTGTATCGACTCGTCCTGCAATTTTTGTCGATATATCAACCTGTACTGCTTCAACCCTTCCATTACCTGAGGCGAATCCAGCACCTAATGGTTGTACTTGAAAATACTGCCATACAGCCCAAGTTCCAGCGATGCCAATTATTAAAACACCACCATATATTGATTTCTTAATAGTGTTATTCATTGTCTAAAAATCCTTCTTTATTTAACAATAACTATCATTTCAAAGCTGGTAACTAGCAATGCATGAACTTAAATCAAAGGCATTTGACTTAAGCTATTTTTAATCAACTATACTTATTACATGCCTATTTAATGCCTTTGCTGCTACTGCTAAAAAAATAAATCCTCGGCCAGAGAGCCTAGATATGCATCGGTCTATCACACACTAAAATAAGCAGAGATAATAACCCTACGTAATTGACCTAGCATCACTCAGAATGGAAACCCTACGGCGGAGATAAAACGCTATCTATCCTCACCGTTAAATCCGGATAACATTTGTCGATATATTTATTATTCGAAAGTTCTCCACCTCCAAGTCATTACTGAGTGGCAAGTTGATTAACGGCGACTAATTCAACCCACACTATAAATAAAATCGAGAACCTAAATTTATTTTGTAACAACAAACTGAAGCAAACTTTGATCTAGGCCGTATTATTGGCTAATAAGTCGGTGCTATTGAACAAATATTAAACTAATAAAATCGCACCATTCTCCTCAACTTCATTAATTATTTTGCCGATTAACATGTCTGATACCAATCGGTGTTGATAAAATCAATCTAAAACTCAGTTAACCCCCTACATACCAATGTTATAAATATTATCTAGGTTATAGACACAAACAAAGCCCGCTAGAAGATAGCGGGTTGTTTGATGATTCTTTCAAGTCAATTTGACGCACGGGAATGAGCGGCTATTTATATCCTCCGAAGAGAATTGATGTATGGGCATATTATCTCCACGACAATAAGAAGCCATTAACAACATACGATCAAATTTTGGACGTAAAAAAGCCCATTACGTTAGTAACGGACTTATCACTACTCTTCCAAGTCAATTAGGCGCCTAGAAATGACCAACTCTTACATGGGCATATCGGCCACACTATTGCCATGACCTAATACCATTGATACATGTTGACCATAAATTACAGACGTAAAAAAGCCCGCTACATAATAGCGGGCAGTTTCACGACTCTTTCATGTCAATTAGGCGCCTGAAAATGACCTATTTCGCATGGGTATATCGTCCACACAAGCATTATGCTCATATTAACCAAACCGTAATTTCAACAAATGACAGACGTAACAAAGCCCGCTAAATAATAGCCCCCTGTTTGTGTACAGTTTTACTTGACCACATCAAACACCACACCAAACCTGGTTTATGACGTCAACGTTAAACTGTCGCTTTAACAAGTTAGGCGCGATTGTAGGCTCATCATTCACTATCTTGTAGCGATGTTTTCTGGGTTGGCTACTGATAAGTCCT
>NZ_JACJFI010000201.1 GCF_014164505.1 Shewanella sp. SG41-4
AACGGCCTTTGGGAACGTTTTAAGCTGGTTGGAAACCATTCTCAGGGTGATCCAACAACCCTTTTTGAAATTCCCTTGATGGGGGAACCAACGGACTGCGGCTTTATTCAGCCTGATAAGTAAAATGGTCGAACCTAGGGGTTTGCCTCAATGGTGGTAAAAGGGCAACGTGGTGCGACATTGTAAGTGTAACAAATAACTTTAAATAGCTGCGTTCGGCAAAATAACCCCTCAATAAAAACAACATTGAAAACCATAAAGGGAAAAATTTCATTATTTCTGCTCCTTATTGGCCTGTTGTGTTAATTCAGCCCCTTCTTTAAAACGATACGTTTTAGCGAGAATATCCATAGATAATCCACCGGCATCGTTCTGCTTTATAGTAAAGTCATGCAGACTGACAATTCGAGGTAATTTGGCAACGCCACTAACCATACTACCCATTTGATGATAATCACCTACCACTGACATCTTTATAGGAAATTCAATATAGAAATCACGTTCTATTTCATCATCCCAATCTAGACTATTAATTCTGAGGCCAGCATCAGTGGCAACAAATGTTAAATCATCTAATAAACCTGGCATTTCATTTTCGGAAGGTAGCATCTTAAGCAATTCGGCAAACTGCACTTCCATCACGTCCAATTGTTCACGGTATAGTTTAAGGTTAGCTGCTAAACGATATTTAGTTTCAAAATCTTCACGTAATTGAATTTCTTTTTGCTGTTCAGCTTCCATTTGATCGATCGAGTCTGAAATAAACAAATAATAACTAGCGCCGATAACACACAAAGACAAAAACGACGCAAATACAATTTTGACCAGCTTGGGCCAACCACCAATATTTTCAAAATCGATATCGTTAAATTGATCTAGGTCGAGATTCATTTTCTCGCTCCTTGGTTCGGATCAACATTAATGACCTGTGAGTCATCACGGATAGTGACACGTAATTTAAACCGCTGTAACTGCCTTAGTTCTTCATTTTGAGTCACTATCGATTGCATACTCGGGTCATTAAGATAAGAAGATGTTTTCACCTTTCTCATCATATTAGCGACGTTATTATTTGATTCACTACGCCCTTCGATCAGTAACACGCTGCCTTTTTTCTCTATACTTGAAAGATAAATACCAGGTGGCACTATTCGGACTAATTCATCTAATACATGAGTGGGTAAATTACGCGACTGCTGCAAATTAAGAATAATCTCAGTTCGACGCTCAATATCTTTTTTACGTTCGGTAATTTTTCTAATTTCTGCAATCTGGGTATCAAGTAAACTAATTTCTGATTCCAAATAGGCATTGCGCTGACGTTGGTCATCAGTAACAACCTCTAGAAAGCCCAAAAATAGGTATACCACGAGTGATGTTACTAAAAAAACTAACGCTAAAATACCGATAAAATCGCGTTTTTGTTTCTCTCTAGCTTCTTCACGCCAAGGTAATAAGTTTATGTTCGCCATTGAGCATAACTCCTTAGCGCAAGACCACATGCCACCATATATTTACTTATGTTGGGTTGAAGTTGGCTTTTCATAACATCATCTGCATGCAAACACCCCTGAAAAGGATCCGCAATAATGGTATGAGTACCTAACTCGTTGGTTAGTAATTCAACCATTCCTTCTAACTTAGCTGTACCACCGCACAAAACGATATAGTCAACTTTTTCACGTCCACTGGCAGTACAGTATATCTGTAAGGTTCGTTTAATTTGTTGTAACAATTGCATCTGAAACGGAGATAAAACCTCGAACATATAATTACGCGGTAATTGTCCAGAAACCTTAGCTCGTTCAGCCTCATCATGAGGCATTCCGTAAAATGACACAATTGATTGAGTGAATAACTCGCCGCCAAAGGCTTGCTCACGTATAAACGTCGTGTCACCATTTTCAACAACTGAAAATGTGGTCATATTGGCACCAATATCAACCATCGCTATTGATTTGCTTTTGGCGTCATCAGGTAACTGACCGTAAATTAATTCTGCAGAGCGACCTAAAGCATAAGCTTCCACATCAACAACTTTAACATCTAGTTCGACAGCATCTAGCGCGTCCACTCGTGAATCAATGTTTTCTGTTCTGCAAGCACTCAGTAGCACATTAACCTTGGTTGGGTCAGTGGTATTCGGGCTAAGTCTTTCAAAATCTATACTGACTTCATCAAGCGAATATGGAATAAGATTGTCGGCTTCAATTTCAATTTGTGCCTCCATCTCCTCTTCATTCAACGCTGCATCCATATAAATAACTTTAGTCATGACAGCGGAACCAGAAACAGCAACGGCTGCAAATTTGACGGATTTAGGTAATCCTCGTCTAATTTGTCTCAATGATTCTAGTACAGCTTCAGAGTCACGAATATCATGATCAACTACGGCTCCTTTTCTAACAGGAACAGCAGCATGATTTTGAATTTTGTATCCATCCGCAGTCTTGCTCAACAATATGGCTTTTATTTCATGGGACCCAATATCAATCCCGACCATTTGAGGTGCATGACGCTTCCACAATTTAGAAATCATAATCCGTCATCACAATTCTATTTTTATTTTCTAAGAGATTAGCACATAATCAACTCGTTATAAGTATTTGTATAAAATGTTTCAACATTTTACAAATACTATTTAGTTATTTCATGTTTTACTTCACCAAAAACTCTCTCGCTTATATACTAGCGCTACTATTTTTGATTTTTTTGGAATAATCGAGTGAAATGGTTTAAACGTTTATTAATTGCATTTTTTAGCCTATCACTACTTGGCATTGGTGCTATAGCAGCCGCTTACTTTTATGTGCTACCTGACTTACCCGATGTAAATTCGCTAAAGACGGTTCAATTACAAACTCCACTGCGTATTTATAGCCGCGATGGTAAACTTATTTCTCAATTTGGTGAGAAACGCCGTATACCTGTTGAGTATGATCAGGTGCCTACCCAGCTAATTAATGCCGTGCTAGACACTGAAGACTCACGCTTCTTTGAACATAATGGCATTGATCCGATTGGTATTATCCGCGCGGCAACCATTTTAATAACAACAGGTAAAAAAAGCCAAGGCGCTAGTACGATTACGCAACAGGTTGCCAGAGGTTTTTTCTTATCTAACGAAAAAACATACATTCGTAAAGTTAAGGAAATCTTCCTTGCGTTGAAAATTGAAAAGGCGCTATCGAAAAAAGAAATTTTAGCCCTTTATTTAAATCGTTCATTCCTTGGAAACCGAGCATATGGTGTCGGTGCTGCAGCTCAAGTTTATTATGGTAAAGAACTTAGCCAGCTTACACTGCCTGAAATGGCAATGATTGCGGGCTTACCGCAAGCCCCATCAGCAGCCAATCCGATTAGAAACGAAGCTCGTGGAATTTCACGTCGTAACTGGGTATTAAGCCGTATGCTTGAGAAACGCAATATTACTCAAGCAGAATATCAAGAAGCTATCAATAGCCCATCGACCGCAAAATACCATGGCGCAGAAATTGATTTATACGCTCCTTATGTTTCAGAAATGGCGCGTGATTACATGATCCAAAAATACGGTGAAGAAGCTGCCTATACAAATGGTTACAATGTCTACACCACGATATCATCAGATCTCCAACTGATGGCACAGGAGTCATTAAGAGATAACGTTTTCGCTTATGACCAACGCCATGGCTTCCGTGGACCTGTCACTGAATTATGGACTGATACCCCGCTCGAACAAGATGAGATTGTCGCTACGTTAAAACGGACCGCTTCAATGCAAGGCATTATGCCCGCTGCAGTGATAAGCGTTCAAGATCAACAAGCACAGGTCATGGATGACAATGGCGAACTGATTACACTTGAATGGAAAGGTTTAAAATGGGCTCGTAAGTTTATAAGCGATAAACGCCAAAGTTTACCACCAAAGCAAGCCAGCGATATTTTGACCGCTGGCCAACAAGTATGGATCCGCCACAATGGCAAACATTGGCAATTATCTCAAATACCACAAGTCTCGAGCGCAACAGTGTCACTGGAACCTCATGACGGTGCCATTAAAACCCTCGTGGGTGGATTTAGTTTTAGTCAAAGTCAATTCAACCGAGTGACTCAAGCTAAGCGCCAGTTAGGTTCTAATATAAAGCCTTTTATTTATGCTGCTGCATTAGAAAAAGACTACACATTGGCTACGCTTATCAATAACGCTCCAATTAACAAACCAGACACCCGTCAGGGCACGGCTTGGCGTCCTAAAAACTCGCCGGACATTTACGGTGGTCCAACACGCTTGCGTGTCGGTTTAGCTCAGTCTATTAACGTGATGTCAGTCAGAGCAATGCGCCACACGGGCTTAGATGACACCATCAAAAAACTCGTCCAGTTTGGTTTTGATCCCAGTGATTTACCACGAAATGAATCGTTAGCATTAGGCTCACCGTCGGTAACACCTTTACAAGTTGCCACTGCATTTAATAGCTTTGCTAATGGTGGTTATTTAGTTGAACCGTACTTTATCGATCGCGTGACCGATGCATACGACAACACGATTGAGCAGACCATTCCTGCTATTGCATGCAGCAAACCGACACTCGCGGTTGAAGAAATTGTTGTTGATGATCCATTTGCTGCAATGGCTGAAGAACTCTCTCAGAACACGTTAAAACCAGCCATAGATACATTAGATGAAGACGCTGAAATAACCACTATTACTGCAGAGCAAAATATTTGCACCAATCCACAAGCCCACTTTGCTAAGCGAGTTGTTTCTGAACAGACTGCATTTTTGATCACTGAAGCACTGAAGAGCGTAATTTGGGGTGGTGGAGACTGGAGTCAAGGTACTGGTTGGAATGGTACTGCATGGCGTGCATCTAAATTAATTAAACGTCATGATATTGCGGGCAAAACAGGTACGACTAACGAGTCTCGAGATACTTGGTTTAGTGGTTTTAATCCTACACTAACAGCTACTTTCTGGGTTGGCTTTGATGATCATGGACGTCAGCTAGGACGCTCAAGCTGGATGGCTAGCGGCGAACCGGATCAAATATCAGGTGCAGAAGCGGGTGCTAAAACAGCAGGTCCTGGTTGGAATGATTACATGAATAAGGCCCTGTCAGGCACACCTGAAGCTTCAGTAATCCCTCCAAAAGGAATTGTATCTGCGCGTATTGACTTAGCTACTGGTAAATTAACTCGCAAGACAGATCACACTACCGAATTTGAGTATTTTGCTGAAGGTAGTGAACCTAAAGAATATGTCACAGAAACACAGCAAAGTGGTGATATATTTATCGACAATGTTGCTGAAGATTTATTTCAATAATATTAACTAAATCAATTAACTAAAAAAGCCATTCGACAGAATGGCTTTTTTATTACGCATTTTATGGCTTATTTTTTTTAGACAATGGTGTTGGGTATCAATAATTGATGCAATTCGGTTAAATTACGTACCTGATAACTTGGAGAAATATCATCACTTACAGGTTCGTCATGATGATTTAACCAACAGGTATCGATACCTGCATTTATCCCACCTGAAATATCAGAATGTAAGTTATCACCGACCATCAGTACTTGATGTTTCTCTGGTTGCCCCATTAAGCTAAAAGCGTGATGAAAAATAGCCACATCAGGCTTCGCTTTACCAAGTTGTTCAGAAATAACCACGGGATTGAAAGCATCTTGAAAGCCGGTACGACTCAAACGGATACTCTGTATCTCTGTAAAACCATTAGTAATAATACCAAGGTTAACTTTGCCACTTAAAGAATCAATTAATTCTCGAGCACCAGGCAATGGCAAACAAATATCGGCCATGGCCGCAAGAAACTGACTGTTTAAATGTTGCGGAGTAACAGACAGTTTATTCGCCCAGTGATGGAAGCGCGTATGTTGTAAATGCGTAGCACTAATTAAACCGTTTTGGTATTCGACCCACAAGGGTTTATTCACTTGCTGATAAACAGCAAAGTCATCAATGTTAAAATCAACTTCAAAGCGTGAAAACATTAATCTCAATCCAGCAAAAGCATCGAAATGAAATAGCGTTTCATCAGCATCAAATAAAATCCATTTATATTTATTGAGCATATTCGACATTAACTACGTCCTTATTTCTTAAATTGAATAATTAACCTTAGAAAAAATAATGCCTCATTACTTAACCACTCTTTGTCCTACAATTTACTGCAATAGGTAGATACTAAATTGAAGATTAGTTAACGATGGTGGCTACGAGTTAAATAACGATATTAACTGCGCTTCTTGCTGAAGTAGACTTTGATAAATGGTTAACTGATTTATAGCACGATCAAGATTATGAGTTTGATACTTAATCCCAAAATAAGTATCACCATTTAAGTAATCAGTTAAAAACCGTGTACCAAGCATTAAGGGCATCACTTTAGTGCCTAACCACAAACTTCGCTTTTCTAGCGGAGTAATAATGTCCTCTAGAGCTCCCATATACGATTTTGCAGCGGCAATAATAATCTCAGACCGAGCATAGACATTGGCTAAGTTCGTTGAATCTTCAGGCTCGGGAGAGCAAAATGCGCGTACCATATCACCAAAATCATACATCAAATACCCTTTCATGCAGGTATCTAAATCAATAATGGCCATGCTGGACATATCGCGTTTATCAAACAGCATATTATTGATTTTAGTATCATTATGACATATACGAACTGGTAATCCGGCCTCATATTGTACCAATGTGGCCAATAACTCTTTTTGTGACAAACACAAATCGACCCAATCTTTACACTGAGCTAATCGGTTTTGCGCATCAGCTACCTTTGCTTCACGCAATTGCGCTATACGTTGAGGTAAATTCAAAAAATTAGGGATAACATCAACAATATCACTAGGTACTAAATCACTCAACGCTGCGGCAAAGTGACCAAAAGCCTCAGCTGCCAACTTAGCTTGATCTGGTGTACCAACTACTTCAATTGTATTGCTATGGGGTAAGTAATCGATTGCTCGCCAAAATCCTTGTTCACCTAAATCCAAGTAAAGTGCACCTGCTTCAGTGGCTATTGGGCTAACCACTTGTAATGGATATTGCAACTGTTGACGCTTAGCCAGTAAATGCTGACTAATATTGGCAGCATTTTGTATGACCACCTTAGGTTCGGTAAATATTTGAGTATTTATGCGCTGTAACACCAACGATTTTGATTTTTCACTCACCAAAAATGTTTGATTAATATGACCATTACCCAATGGATAAAGCGTACTATGCTCAGCGCTAAAACCGAACTGAGGTAATACATTTTTACGGATGAAATTGACCAATCAAAACGCTCCAAATCATATTCGTCAAAACCCAAAGTAACCAACAAAGTTCTTTTAGTTGATTATCTTGCTAATAATAGTTACTGGCTTATTATCATTTCAAATTGAGGGTTTTGCATTAACGTAGCTTGACTGCCCTTTAGGCTAAATTCATAACCACACAACTTAAAGCTACCTCTAAGTGCTACATGATTGACAATGGCATCCTTATCC
Source organism: Shewanella sp. SG41-4 (assembly GCF_014164505.1). Classification (GTDB taxonomy): domain Bacteria; phylum Pseudomonadota; class Gammaproteobacteria; order Enterobacterales; family Shewanellaceae; genus Shewanella. The sequence continues at coordinate 7,504 of NZ_JACJFI010000201.1, forward strand.
AGTGGAGTAAATCTTGCTTCACTGGCACCATCATGCAGTAAATCAACCGTTATTGGTCGATAACGACTACCGTCATTAAACTCAAGGTTGGCACAGGTTTTATCACCGATTGCCGTCGCTAAACGCCATAAATTTTGTTTATCTCCACTTTCTCCTAACCAACGCACTATAAGGATTTCACCCTCTAACGCGAGCCAAAACCCATCTGGCAGTTTGATCATTTGTCGAATGCTGGCTTGTTGTTGATCACTCTTAGCATCAACATGTTCTGTTTGATTGGTATCATCAGAAAATACGCTGATTAAGACTAAAACCAAATAAACAACAACGATGACAGCAACAATAGCCGCAGTAATTTTACCAATTAACATCAGTTTTTTCTGATGCAACTTAGCCACATTTAACCAAGATTTGGCAAGCTCGGTAATCGACCCTGATTGCAACGCATCTTGATCAACATAAAGAGGCTGATGGCTACGATCTGACGATGTCGAAAATGAATGTACTGGATCAGTTTCTGTTAGCGTATCGACCTCTTCTTGTTCCATGTTCGTGCCAGTTTGCTCGACACTTGCCTGCGTTATCACATCATCATTTAATGAATGTTTGTCGCTATCGGCGGAATA
>NZ_JACJFI010000202.1 GCF_014164505.1 Shewanella sp. SG41-4
AAAAATCAACTTTCCTTAGCTCTAATTTAACCGAGTCTTGCTCATGATGAATAGATATTTTTCTTAAAGGATTCGCACCTAGATTTAATCGCTCTAAAAAATCTAACCTTACATCAACATCCTCAATTTTATTTCGATATAGGGAAAGCGTTTTTATATTTAATGGCAGGTTTTTAATTTCATTCCCTTTAAGAAAATTTTTATATAAATACAAACGTTCCAAATTAGAACAACCAAATAATAAATCAGGAAGATTATAAAGTAAACAGGCCCCAAAATTTACGCTTTTCAAACTTACGAACTCATTTGCTGTTCTAAGCTCAAAATCCTTGCACCCCCTTAAGTCTAAAACTTCCAAATTTTTTGGTAGATTATCCACCTTAAAGTCGCTTAAAAAAGGGCATTCCAGTACTTTTAGTGTCTCCACCTCAGAAATTGCCGAAAAAAAATAATCCCGCTCTTTTTTTGTCTTGGCCCTAAGAAAGTTATATGGATACCCACTTTTATTTACCAATGATAAAACAGACATGCCTTCATAAATAACATTGTCTACTTTTTCCATTTCGATTCTTGGAGAATATTTAAGGTCATCAACCAAGAGTGGAACCATACAAAATAAATTAATGCCTTCTCTTATTTTATCGCCATCATACCAAAAAAATTTTAATTTCAAATTTATTGCCAAAAACGACAACTCATCAAGTAAGTAACCTCTTACCCTCCATTGCTCTGTTGGTATGCCAACTAAATCACCTAGAATATGAATATGTATTTCGGAGCAAGAACTACAGAGAATTCTGTTGATAATTTCATTAGGTTCCAAAGGAAGTAAGTCATCGGAGCAAATTGAAATTATCAGAACGTACTGACCATCTTGATCTTTGATGACATTTGAAAGTTTACTACAGCTATATCCGCCACATATATCTATCATAATTCAATATAACCTGTATGAGAAAACCACCTCTGATTTTTTTACTAACTCACTAGGGCAAAAAAGATCATTCTGATCAATCATTAAAACTAAATTTAAAAATGAATCATCGCATAAGTAAAATGCTAATGCATGTAATCCAACCTTGACATCTCTGCTATATTGTTCTTGGTGATACAGCATGATGATACACCCACACCTAGCTATAGTTTTAATTAGATTATTTACCTTTAACTTCAAAAGGTTAGCATCACCTTGATAGGCATCATCTTTCAAAAAAAAAGCCGATTTTTTTATTATTAGATCTTGATAATGCCTATATATTTCCAAAACATCTTTTTTATCTAGCACTCTTTCATTTGCAAAATTAAATCTCGTCCCAGTGATATGCTCACCAAATCTATTTAGATTGAAAAGCACCCACCTATCCAATAACGCGTAGCTTTTATTAATTATATGCAAGTCTATATGTTGCCACCACTGAGCTTGTAGATTTACATTGAATTTATAAAGCTCGCGTTTTATATACTCTATATCTTTGACACTTACTTCCTTAATAAAAATAAGAACAAGGTCAACATCCCAAGGCTTATACTCTAGTTCCGAACTTTCTACACATGCACTTCCTCTAAGGTAAAAACCGGGCCCATATTTAGAAAAACGTTCAACAATAAAATTAATGAATGGATTATAAAAACATTTATTCAACTCAAAAAAGCTACTCATAATATTTTTTTATAAATTCGTTTTTAACTAGAGAAAATAGCTTGTCAAAATCTTGGATATTTAAAGCTTCATAAGATAAAAAACTAGGTGAAAAATCTGCTCGGAGTGAGCTATTTAAAATAGTAATGTCTTTAATACATTGTTGAATGCATTCATAGACTCTTTGACCATTTAATCCTATTGCTAAATGAATTGAGTTACTGTCAGCCGACACATCATGTACAGCACCAGGAGGGATATAAATCACATCACCTGGTACAGTCTCGAAATATTCATATTCTAAGCTGTCAGGTATGGAGTTTTGACACAGTCCGTACACAGGATTGGTATCTATTATCGGTCCGATTTTCCAACTTTTCTTACCTGCTATTTGATGAGCAAATATATGATAAAAATCATAATGGGGAGTAGCCCCTTTGGATTGGCCAAAAGAGAAGTAGCTATTTAAAGAAACTTTGAAATCGGGAAAGAACTTACAAAATAGATTTTTGAGATGTCCAATATCACCAAAATTTTCGAAAGCTCCTTGTAGCTTAACAGTTTTGCCATTTAAATCTAATCCATTGAACTTATCAAAGTCTATCTCATGTGAAAGTTCTTTTGTGCTAGACTTTGTATAAAATAGAGGATTTAAAGCCCCACCGCGTTCTAAGACTCTTAGGTTAGGGTAATCTATTCCCGATTGCACTACATTATGTAGATGTGATAGCTCAAGTTCAGCATGAACTCCAGCCCTGAATTGAAATGGTTTTTTGTTCCAGAAATTTCTAAAAAAATATTCATTATCAATATTACGGAAATATACCATTTCAGAAATTAACCCTTAGCCAAAAGCACTTTATTCACGATTGGGCAACGAGGATCTCCTTGCGAAAGGTTGCGAGCTCCAATACCTGGACAACCTCCTTTACATTGAGAAAACGCCCTGCATTGATAACAAATAGAATACTTATTTGGTAATATATTAACATTTGATAAAGCATGCGCTACCCTAGCATAGCTATCGGAATGGAAATCACCGACGATATTTTCCTCCATACACGCACAGGGGTAAACAGTGCCGTTGGGGTTAACATACATTTTCGAACGCCCTGTCCCACAATTAGTTCCTATGCTTGATAGTTCCTCGTTAGTGCTATCTAAGAATTCACTTGTTGCAATATTTCTTAATGCAAACATTGGTCTAATCGATGTTCTAGACGCATTATGAAACCCAGCATAAACGGAATCAACTAGCTTATTCCAATCTTGGGTTGAGATATCTTCCTCGTCATTTGCTCTTCCGTAACCGACTATCCTTTTTAAATTCCATTGATAAAATTCCGAGCTGTCGAGGTCGTCATCCAAATTTTTCAATGACGTAATGTTTTTATTGGAAACTGTTGTTGCTATTGTGACTTTAAAACCGAGCTCAGTGATAGCTTCTATATTGCTCAACGTTTTATGATATGTATTCAAGCCCCTTATTGACTCATGAAACTCCTCATCACCATCTATAGATATTTGAATACTTATCTTGTCATTGAAACGCTTGATCTTTTTGATCTTATGCAAGTTCAGACCATTTGTATTGATAATAGTTTTTTCAAAATACCGATATGCTAAAGAGCAAATATCTTCAAAGTTAGGGTGTAAAGTTGGCTCTCCACCACTGAGTAATGCTTGAAATTCACTATTGCTAGAAGCGAGCTTTACGAAAATTTCTTCGCAAAGCTCCAATGGCATAAATTCAGAATAGCTTGGATCAGAACTTCTAATACAATGTGAACAAGCTAAGTTACATTTTCTCGTAAGCAAAATATAACACTGCTTCAAATAGAATCTACTTTCCATTTTGATAATCAATCCATGCTTTCTGAAAATAAATATTAGCAGGCGTCAGCTTCAAACCAAGAGCCAAATGTATCGCAATGATTATCACTACTAATATTATTCTGAGTTCCTTCCTCTTGCATCAGCACTTCAAGTAACGAGTTAAAGTATATTTTTTGTGATTCTTCATAAACAACTTCATTCTGTAACATTATGTTTCCTTTCTAGTTTCAAGTATTTTAGTTACAGTCAATGTATTAGATAAACTGCTGGAAAACAAGTAAAAAAGTAAACTGATAGTCTGTCTCAAGGAAAAGCGCATGATTAAGCAAACTATCACCGATGTGCATATGACGCGGACATTGTCTGTTACAACAAGCTCTACATCAATCTGAAGTTGTCCTATGTGGACTCGGTTAGATAGATTGAAGAAATCGTTGTCATGCTAGGCAACCCCCGATGTAAATGGGAGCCAGAAGTTACTTGCTTCAAGCTTTTACAATGAACGGCAACCCATTGACAGAAACTTGTCCTTTAGTACTTATACGCCACTCATTGGTTATAACCTCTGCCATAGACTCAATCGAACAATCATATCTATTCGTTAAATAGTGAAATTTCTGGTTAGTCGAGCCAACCCAGTTGCGGTTTGGTTCCACAATATGCAATTCAAATTCTCCATCAACCACAACATCAACGTGTCTTAGTAGTCTGTCTACGGCTACGAATCGACTGTTATCCAGTTCTTTAAGCTTATATCCAGTGAACAACATGACAGATAGATCAATACTATGAGCAAACCGAGCCAATTCCGATAAGCCCTGAGCCTGTAGCACAGGCTCACCGCCTAGCAAGGTTATACCTTCGATATCAAAATTATTTTTGTTCGATTCAATCCGCTTTTTCAGCTGTTCCACCTCAACAACGTTCGCAGGTTTAATCTTCAAAAAGTCAGGGTTACAGCAGGAAGGGCATCGTTTCAAGCACCCTTGTACCCATATGGCAGTTCGAACCCCAGGCCCTTCCGCTTCGGTAGCATCTACTATTGCACCTAAATTTAGCCAAGTCATAAATCAATCTCAAAATCAAAAGATTTACCTGCTTGAACGACTCTAATTGGACGTCCGTTAAACCCAGAAAGGTCCGAAAGGTTTTCAAACAAAAACTCAGCTAAAGGATCGAAAAGTGCTGAAACCATGGCATTTAACACACCTCGTCCACCAGCACTATTGTTGACTTGCGCGACAATCGTTACCAATGCTTTTTTTTCATCATCAAATATGAGATCAGATATACCCCATTTTTCCTTTAAGCGCATTTTTAACGGTTCAAGTTTTGCTTTCGCTATTGCAACTAGAAAATCCGAGTCTATCATAAAGTTGAAAGGCACTATGTTGGCTTCACCAATTCGACCTAGCAATTCAGGACGCTTTAACTCCTGCACAAAGTGCTTTGTCACATGAGCTTTGAATTGCTCAATCGCTCCCTCGCCTGGCTCGATTTCACTGGCACCTATATTTGATGTAAAGACAATAAAAGTATCAGAAAAATTTACGGTTTCTCCCCTACCATCGGTAAGGCGGCCATCTTCTAAAATTTGTAAAAATTTGTCTAAAATCCGTGGGTGCGCTTTTTCAATTTCATCAAACAGTAATAGTGAAAATGGTCTTTTTTTCACTGCATTAGTGAGTTGACCACCTTCTTCGAACCCTACGTATCCAGGTGGCGCACCAACTAATCGCTGATCTGCATGTTCATGGTTAAATTCAGACATATCGAAACGTAAACAGGCATCTTCATCACCAAATAAAAAGCTAGCGAGTGACTTCGCCAGTTCCGTTTTACCTACACCAGTTGGACCAACAAAGAACAGCGCGCCTTTAGGCATTCTAGATTTTGACGAATGCTGCAACCCAGACAAGCCAGTAAACGCTCTTATCAATACTTTCCTTACCAATTTTATGGATTCGTCCTGCCCTTTAACCCTCTGTTTTAAAATAATTTCCACATCTTTTAGCTTATGGTAGTTTAATTGTTCCCAAGGCGATTCCTTTTTACCGTACCGGTATAACGAGACTAGTGCATCTAAAGATAAGGCCTGCTTCTGTTGACGAGAGAGTCGAGCAAGTTGATTAATCTCACGAAGATTCAAGGAGTCGGTCAAATCAACAAAATCTTCCAATAACCGAGAACCAATAGTTAGAGGTTGATCAAGATTAAAAACGTTCGATAGCCCGAGTATGGCTTGTTGACGTTCAGCACGGTTTGGAAGAGGAACAACTACTTCAGCGAATTGAGGGTTACCGGTAGTAAGCTGTGGAGGTAATTTATTAACGCCCTGACAAACAAATACCATCAAGCTCTGAACTTTATCTATTTCGGTATGGGACATTTCATCTGCGGCGTCGCGCAGATTTTGTGACAACTGAACTAACCAACCACGCTCTTGCTCTGATAATGCATTAACCTGGCCAAACAGCAAATTGGACCAATCTACAATAAACGCGACTTTCGGCACATTGGTGTTTAACATCACTCGTTGAGCAACAGCGAAAAAGTCCTGCGGCGTTAGCTGAGTCTGCCCTGATTCCAGTTCACTTTGGTGAGTGGATTCATCATCAAAATCATAGTCATCACCCTCAATTAACTCGGATTGAGAGCCAAACGATGATTGCAATTCATTCCAGTTTGATTCCGAAATCCCTGATATCCCACCTACCCTTGAATAATGAATAACATGCTTAAAACCAAGATTTTCAAGCGTTCCACTTAACACTTGTTTGAAGGGCAAAGACGCCCCCTCTTGATTGAATACTATATTATTAACATTGCCACTGATGACAATACCTCGGCGTAATTTCGCTTGACGAGAAAGATCATCAAGCCATGCAGAAATTTGGGGATTATTCATACTCCTATCCTTTTGAATTCATTGTTTGAGATGGAATGGGTTTCATTTCGGCATCCTCATCATCAGGGTTGCTCCACAAAACACGTGAATCAGACAAATCTACCCCGTATATTTCGCTGAGTTTGGGCAAGACTTGCTCAATATCCTTTTTGCACGTTTGACCTTTATAGTTCTCAAATTTATAGGTACAACTACCATCTAAGCGGATTTCAAATTGCGCTCTATTACCAGCAGGCCTAGAAGCAGCAATCACAACCTCACTCTTACCTTCTTTGTTTATGACCAATTTAGGTTTTTGCACCGCGAAACCAGTAGTTTTAAGGGTATTGAAAATAGCTTTTACAGTCTCTTTCCTAATAGCCTCATCTTCGATTTGCTTATCTGCCTGATCAGAAAGCTGTTCTATTTTTTGAAGTTGCGCAATAGCGTCTTCAGGATTATCTGAAAAAATAGTATCAAACTGTTCTGAAATTACTTGAGCCTGATCGGTAGGGAGGCTTGTTGAAACGACTTCTGCAATGGCATTGGCAAAGTCACGATTAGTACTTGATTGAGATAGCCTTTCTACTAGGACTCTATGTTCCGCGGCTTTTTCTAACCCTTGTAGCTTAAGCTTATGGAGCTTAGCCAACAAATCTCCTTCCTTTTTAACTGACTTTTCAGAGAATACCTGTTGCTCAAGTGCTTTAATTTCTTTAAGCATTAAATTTAGCGATAATTTATCGGTCCAATTTCGAAGTTCTTGAGTCCAGGCAACACTGATTGCCACTTCTCTTTGCTTCTCAACCTCAGCCCTTGCTTCAAGCTCTTTTAGATAATTTTGATACTGTGCTTCTTCGACCTGCTGTTTAATCTGTCGAGCCATATTACGCAGCGAATAAATTTCATTGCCTAATGATTTTGAGCGTTCCCTTGCGTTAAATGGATTGCTATCAAGCTCGGCTCGAATTTGCATGAGTTCAGACAAACAGCCGTCGTACCGTACTTGTACAAACTCTACTAAACCCTGTTCCTGCAAACTCGCTAATTCATTTTGATAACGATCTATAAAAGAAGACGTCGTATTGCGTACTCGCTCTTCTGCAATTTTCTGGCGGTGTTCACGCTCTAATCTGTATCGAGCATCATGAATTTGACTCATTTACCTTTCCTTTTCTTCGATTTTTTATTCGACGAACCAACAAGGTATTCTTGCGTCGATTGACTTGCAATCCCTTCGGCGTTGGCCAAGTTTCTAAGATTTTTATCATCCGTTAGCAGTATTGAATTACATAATCGATAATACACAGCGACCGACAAAATCTTCAAATCAGGCGAATCCAGTGCATCTTTATCCATCTTTTCTAATAATTCTAGGTGTTGTGGCTCATAGCTATTGAATTGAATCAGCCGATCAATTGCTGCCCTCGCACGCTTGGCCTTATCGCTCCACTCACCTTCGTTCTTATCTTCTTTCAGTCCGTCCAACTCATCTAAGACGATTACTGGTATTACAAGCTGATCTGAGGG
>NZ_JACJFI010000203.1 GCF_014164505.1 Shewanella sp. SG41-4
GAAGCAATAGAGAACACAAAGAAAAATTGGATGAACTTAATTCCCTATCAAGAACAAGTCTTTACCCTTGATAGCGTAAGAAAACATCTAGAATTGAACCCTGATAATAAAAAATATACAGAGTTTTTAGACGAAGATAAGTATGAGTTGTATTTTTTTATCAACCCATTTGAACCTAAAACTTGGTACGGATTTTTCGCGTTAAGTCTTGATGATGTGGTAGCTGGTTCGCACATAAATTTAGACTGTATGTATGTGCGTAATGAATATCGCGAAGATAATCGTGGGAACATTATGGCATATGAAATCGGTTTGATAATTTGCGATTTTTTTAAAAAAGTCATTGATGAAAATACAGATAAAAAATTGGATGCCAAGTTGGTTATTAAATTGGGATTGTCTGAAAATCACAGGGCAACAATCAATGAAGCATTAGACAAAGGTCTGTTCAACCAGCAAGACACACTGTAGTGCGCGAAAGATAAGCGTTAATTCTTGGTTATGCTATAGAACCGCGCCATTTTGTTAATTTGCAGTCGTTAGGGAAGAATTGTTGTGGTGGCTTATAACAAATATGAGGTGATAAGTTATAAAAGCGACTCAACAGTATAAGTCGCCCGCATTTGAGCTACCAGCCAGCAACACTAAATTGCGTGTTCGTCGAGAAAATTTGTGCGATTAAACATAGAGTAAACATCTTATGAGCTTAGCAGATAAGTTAAAACGAATTAATGAAACGATAGTGGCCTTGGAAGATTTGAAAGAAAATTCAATAAAGGTTATAGATGATATGCAACAATCGGACGCTTACGATCCATCGGTATCGGTAGAAGATGACTTTGAATCTGTAATTGATATATTAAATCGATTTCAAGAACACATAAAATACACACAAATGTAATAAAATTAGAGACAATTATAGTGTTAAGGCTAATTAAAAGAGTGACATTTGCTACATTTATGGATGTCGCTATGTTTCTTTTTTCTAATTGGAAACTGTGCTCGCACTCACTGGTCTTATGAGGTAATCGCGCATACGAACTATACAAGTTTTATATGCAGTTTGAGCTGTGAACGACTTTTAGAGCAAGGATGTTATGTCGATAAAGAGTATACAAAAGCTAAGGCAGTTCGGTATCTTTCAGAATCATACTAATTCTAATGCCAAAGATTTCGGAAAATACAACTTGTTTTATGGATGGAACGGTAGTGGTAAATCTACTCTTTCAGGTGTATTCAGATGCATCGAAAACAAAGCTAATTCGATTAGGTTTCCCTCTTCCGAATTCATAGTTTCAATTAATGGCAAGGCTGCGATAACACAAGCTAACATTGCCGAATCTGATCTAAACGTGTACACCTTTAATCAAGACTTTATTGATGAAAATATCTCATGGAATAGTGTTGTTAAAAGCATTTTGCTTGTAGATGAAAAAAAAATTAAAGAGCATGAAAAACTCAAGGTACTAAAGAAGAAGAAAAAATTAGATTCTGAAGTGTATAACAAAGAAGCTGAAGCAATTATGAGCCTGGATACGGCAGTCTCAAAATTCGGTACTAGTAGTGCACGGCACATGAAAACTAGCCTTCAGTCGATAGATACCACTGATAGTTATTATCTGAACTATGATAAGCGAAAGTTTGAAGCATTTATTACTGCAAATCATGAAACCACCGAATCAGTCGAGCCGATTTTAGATGACGACAAGATTATTGAATTGACCAACGCCGCTAAGCCAGATCAAAAGAATAATATCACCTTCACACCGCAAATCATCAATCAAGAAAGTTTTAGAAAAGCTAAAGAACGTCTCGAAGATCTTTTAAAAACAAGTGTGGTTAGTAAAACTATTCAGAGGCTTGTCGAATATGGTGACATAAGGCATTGGATTGAAACTGGCCTTATTCTTCATAAGAACCATGATACAAACGAGTGTGAGTTTTGTGGCAATACAATCACTGAAGTAAGAATTAAACAACTTGAAGCCCATTTCAATGACGATTACAAAGCTTTTCAAGACCGGCTTATTAGAGCTGATGGGTGGCTTGTCAGTCAATATATTCAATCACCATCACTCCCCAGCGCAAGTGATTTCTACGAAGAATTTAAAAAGGAATACATTGAATCTTGCTCCGAGTTGGAAAAAGCAATAACCACGTTGAATGAAGAGATAGCGACATGGCACAGTGCTCTAAAGGAAAAGACTGGAAACCCACTAGAAACAGGGTTATTCGTCGATATCATCAATGACTCGTCTGTAACAGCATTTAATGATGCAATGACCGCAATTAGCAAGGTTGTTGGAAAGCACAACCACAAGTCAGGAAATTTCGAAGTAGAAACAAAAAAAGCTAAGAAGCTACTTGAGCTTCACTATGCTACTGCAGAAGTTAAGGACTTTGGGTACCACGAAAAGAAAAAGGAAGTTACTCGTCGAACAGCCGAAAACGCTAAGCTAAAAACAACAATAAACAGCCTAAATTCGGAAATTAGAGTGCTTGAAGATTCAGTTTCAAACGAAAGTATTGGAGCTGACCAGTTTAACGAATCACTTCATAAATTCCTTGGTCGTAGTGAATTAACTCTTCGCTTTAATCCGTCGAATAAAGGTTATGAAATATTTAGGAACGATTCTGATCTAGTAGAGGGGAACTTGAGTGAAGGTGAAAAAACAGCCATAGCGTTTGTTTACTTCATCACCAAGTTAAAGGAAAACGATAACAAAATGGAAAACACTATTGTTGTCGTAGATGATCCGGTATCAAGCTTTGATTCAAACCACCTTTTTCATTCGTATTCATTTCTTCGTAGTAATTGCGATAAAGCCAAGCAGTTGTTTGTATTTACTCACAATTTTACTTATTTTAAATTAATGCGTGATTGGTTCGAAGGGGTAAACCGCAACAGACAAAGAAAGAATCAAGAACATAATGCATTTTTTTATACAATTCAAACTACGACATTTACACCACGTAGCTCAACTTTTGTAGACGCAGATATTAGTTTGGTGAAATATAATTCGGAATATCATTATATTTTTTCAAAATTATACGCATTTAAAGATAACCCCACATTATCTAGAGATGACGCGTTTTTAACAGCGAACCTTGCACGGAAGCTGCTTGAATCATTTTTTAGCTTTAAATTTCCAAAGCACCGAAGTGATATATCACAACTTATGACTTGTGGATTAAAAGGTTGTGAAACAACAGATGAAGCTACAAAAGAAAAAATTTACCGGTTTATCAATAAGTATTCTCATAGTGCTGTTATTGAAATTAACGAGGATTCTTCAGAAAACCTTCTTGGTGAAAGCCAAAATGTGATTGTTGATATTTTTACTTGGCTTCATGAAGTTGACGAAGTTCATTACAACGAAATGGTAGATGTAGTTACGTGATTAGTGTGAAAGTGCATAACGAGCTACTGCTCTCGGAAGTTCCTCAATACCTAAGATTAAGCTTTGTGCATTTTATGAGAGCCCTGATAACGGGCAAGAATTTTTGCTGCTCTTTGTTAATGGCCACTTGAGTGGAAATACGTTTATACCGAAGAATTTCTTGGTATATATGCCTGGGTTTTAGTTTGTAACGCAATGACAATCCAAGAATCGTATCACAATCAAAATGTATTGATGAATCCATCGCCTCATCGATGGCTTTTTTACCTTGAGTACGAATGGTCGAGATCCGTTGATTCTTAAGAGTGATAGCTTTATTTACTCGTGCTTTATGCTTTTGGTATGTAGGGATAAATTTAAGTTCATTTATATCATTTTTGATTGTTTCTATATCACAATCAAAAGCCTTAGCAAGATAATCGATTAGGTTTGCTGCAGTCAAAGATGGTTGCTTATGTAATGTATACACAATCATATCGCGCCGCCTGAGCATGTCAGGATCAACAAGTACATCATGTTCAACGTCCTGGAGCTCTGGTACTGCAGCACCCTCTACCGCTTTATCTTGATAACTGTTAAAGCTTAATGGTTGGTTTATATCAATAGATTGAATGTCTTTTATAATACCTTCGCGTTCCATAAGCACCTGATCGTAAATTTAAAAATTCTTATTTAGAAGCGCCCAAAGCGAGTCATAACGGATAATAGAAATTCTGTCTGAGTTCGTGAACAAGGAATTGAACCATTCGTTGTCATATAAAAAAACTCACCTTTAAAATAAACATATGACGGTTTACCACTAACTGAAGAATCTGGTTGTGAATTGTTAGTAGCAATATAAATATCAAATAGCTGATTTGAATAAACGAGCTTGGTAGCGGTGATCATTGGGCTTGAATTCATTAGTGTTCGTCCTTCATTGTTATACTGCTATTTTATCTTAAAATTATTACTGTTTTCTCTATTTCAGAGCATATTTAGGACGTTGAAAAATATTTACTACCGCATAGTGACCTAAATAGGGGGTTGTTGTTGATACTTATAACTATTGCTCAAAATACTTGAATCAATGGGATCTAATGTCTTTACTCTACAAGCTTTATTATCGTATTATTGATTCGAATACATTATTCATTGCTTTGGCAGTGTCATAATGTGTCCTCCAAACGGGGAAGGGGTTCCTCGGGGAAGAAGCCAACTGCAAAGTTGGCTTTTTTTCGCCTATTTAACGAGGTAAAACATCAAGTTTTGCATGTGAACTATGACGTTGTGCTACGCTAACGGTGAATCGACTATCATCAGCCGCTTTAGAGAGGACCTCATCGAGTTCTGCTTCTGTTTCACAATAAACAAATAAATTTATAGGCTCTAGATATTGGCCATCGCTAGATAATTTATTAAATGTTTCATCTTTACACAGGTAAATATTCCCTGGCTCAGCAACAGTTTGCGACGTTGAGATTTGGATCATCAAACCTGTCCAATCATATAAATTACCCAAATAATCAAATAGCAAAGCTTCAGCATCACCTTTACCTTTATACTGCGTGAGATTCACCAAAAGCTTCTGCAGCTCCGTCTCTAACGGAACATGCTCTTTGGCCAAAGAGAGCCGTTTAAGCTCTTTTTTAATCAACTTATATTGTTGTAACTTTATTTTAGGTTTAATAAATTTTTTAATAATTTGGGACCGAGTTGATAGTGGTGTAAAACGAGGGTTATCAGCCACTTCCAAATACAGATTAATTAGGCAATTTTCACAAACCAGTTTCAAAGATTCATAATATTGAGTCATTACTACATCACCTTTTTTCCGCTCTAAATTTCGCCATTGCACCATCTTCGGCAAGTATGTCTCGCCCATACCGGTATACCATCGCTGGAGAACTCCATCGGCCAGATACTTGAACCTCTAGCAACGAAAATCCTGCAGCAAGTAAATCCTGACACGCACCTAGTCGAGCTGAGTGGCCGCTCCAAGGGGTATTCCCACGTACCAATCTTGGCGCAATTATTTCCATTTTTCGAAAAGCATTAGAGAATACCTTGTCGATAGCCACACCTGATAATGGCTTTACCTGTTTGCCGATTTTATTAGATTTATGCACTTTTCTGAAAACATACCCGGTACGCTCTATGCCTGACATTTCGACATATTTATCAATTGCATCTAAGCATTTTAAACTTAATACCACTTTGTCTGGTTCACCTGAATGTCTAGATTTGGTTATCGGGACCAACAGTAAACCTCTACCGTCTCGAGTAAAACTTAATTGCTCAAACGTCATTCTGGCCAATTCTGATTCACGCAACATTGATTCATAAGCCACTGTAAGTATAGCTAAATCACGCGATTCTATAATGCGATGACTGTCAGATAATGCACGTTCTAACACATCCAAGTGAGACTCATTGAATGCTGATGCCTGGCTAATGTATTCACCTTCAGATAATTTATAGCCTTCTATTTTTTCAAACATCTTCTTTATTTTTAAAGGTTCCGTTGGCGACGGTAAACCTGCTGCTAGATGCATAGTTTGAACGGCCCAAGAGTAAACCTTTAGGGTATTAAATTTGACTCTTTCTGCCTGCTCAAGAATGTACAACTCAAAATTATCAACAGTGCATGGAATTGGTGTTATTGAGCGTTTTTCACACCATTTACAAAAAAGGTACCAATTACTGTTAAGTGATTTGAACGTATTGATTTTCATATCTTTAGAAGATAACTGAAAATCATGTAACAACATTGATATGAGTTCTGAGATCCGCTCAAAAGGCGCCGAGTCTATATTTTCTTCGAGTAATGAACGTAATTCTTTCTGCATCAATGAGCGACTATCAAGAAGTAAGTCATTGACTTTCTGAGGTTTAGATTCACTACCAACGTTCGTGGTTATAGAATATTTTTGATTTCCAATTAATGATGTCATTTAAACCTCGTATTAACAGCACTGTGATTCAGGTATACAGAAAAACATTGACTACTCGCTACCTTCTTGTAGTTCTTGATCTATACTGACAAGGAAATCGATAACTTCATCAAACGATTTAAGATCTTCTCTGGCCATAATTATTTTGAGCTTTTTAACTAGATCTTCAGATAATTCAAATCGAGTTTTAGTTTGACGTTTTTTTAACTGGCTGATTTCTTTTCGGATCCAACGCCAACCGGCATCAGAAAAGATAAGCTGTAAATCCTGATTTAATGCATCCATTTCATAATGATGGACATCATTTTCTGGTAAAGATGATATATTACGTATAGCTCTACTCGCTGATAACCAGATTTTATCGGCGTACTCCATGTGTTTTCTGAAATTAGGCTTATAACGTTCCGGTTGAATGGAGCCATTACTAAACCGAATGTGTTTATTCAGTAATCGAGAAGAAATTTGAACTTCATCAACAGAAAGCAGACGCATACGCTTTCCTTTGGGTTCAACATAATCATATCGCCACTGCGGAGCGATGTATTTTTCAACCGACATATTTTGTCCTTTAAGCCAAAAATCACTAATTTTAAATTTTGCGTCAATCTGGTTAACTACCAAGAAAAACATTTAGTTTTGTAATATGGTACACCATAATACTAAATGAGATTAAAGTAAATCTTAACTTTGCATAATTACAGTTATACAAAGTTAAGAGTAAAAAAAATGAAAATTGAAACCATGAAAAATGGGGCACCCATTTTTTATCTTATGTGATTTTTCTTGGGCTGGATAAAGTGGAGTAGCGAAGGTCGGATGTATCGAACTCTGAAGAGTGTAGCAAAACGAGTCTTTTCAATTAGTCTAAAAAGACTTGTTTTGTAGACAATGGCATTAACCATTCATAGCAATCAGATAATAACTTTAGTTGTCTTGTTGGTCCAGGACAATTGCAATCTGTCAAAAGTCTGTGCGCGTGCTTTGCATTAACGATGATGGTTTTATCTGATATAGTAAAATGACAATGACTTAAAAACGTTGTCAGTTCTAAATAAAATTTCTCAAATTCATCTTCTCGAATACCATGCAGTTCCAGTACGTCGTGAAATTGAACAATCTCTAAATTAAATGCAAACTCAGAAGCGACTAGCTCTAATTTTCTGATAATATTAACAATATCATTTGTACAGCTATTTACTGTTAACGTCATAGGCATCAGAAAACCCCTCAAAATCTGCTTATGCAACCATATTATTTTTTGCTGCGCGCTCACCAAGAGTATTTAAAACTGTAACCTCCCCTTGAAGTACCGCAATGATTAATTTTCCTTCCTTTATTTCAGTTGGAATAATGACTCTACCTCCATGGCCTACCGCACAATTACTGATAACTACAGACTTCAGTTCTAACAACATTTCATCGTCATAATAAAGAACGGTAA
>NZ_JACJFI010000204.1 GCF_014164505.1 Shewanella sp. SG41-4
TTCATCATGAAACCAATCAACAAATTCGCCCCAACTTGTAGGGTAATCTACACCAGCTTTTAATAAATACGATGAAGTTTTCATCACTACATATTGACACTGGTGGCGCTAAATGGATAGCCCTTATGTATGCACAGTTATTCTATGCTTTTTAACTTTTTTTGCCAGTTTTTAATTTATTATGAGTTAAGACTTAACGATATTGTTTACTTTGTTTGCAGTCCGCTTGGTTACTTTTCCAAACGCGTCTTTATCTAAATTCGCTTTTTTCATTGCTCGATCGAAGCGTATACGAAGAGTGTCAGCCTTTTCATCAAGATGTTCTGAAATTTCAGTGAATGTATAACCAAATGAACGAGCTTTGATAACAAGCAATTCATTTTCAGTTAGATGTTTAGATTTGAGTATCGCGTCAATACGCTCTGCATCGAGTTCATATTCATCATCAAAATTAACTGAACCGATTTCTCCGTATTCATCTTCATTTTGAAACTTTTCAAATCGTCCACCATTATAGCGACTTGCAGAGCCTGATTCTTGTTTCTCTTTCAAGTAAATGGCACTTGGTTTAGCGTGTGAACGTCGTGCATAGCGCTTTAGTAAGTAAAATTTAATGTAGTTTTTTAATAACTCCATCAAAAGACCTTGTTTGTTTTTCACATCGGCAGGAAAAACGATTTCACCTTGTGAAATTTTGATGAGCATCAAAAGTGTTGAAGTGCTCAGAGCATCCTCAGAATCTTTTATAATCTGCACTTCACTCTGCTTTAACGAAGAGAGAGCTTGCCGAGTTTTAAGTAAAACGTAAGCTTTGACCGAATCTTTTTCAACTAACTCTCCCAATTGACGATTAAGTTCCTCTCGCTCTGTAACTAACTGATTTTTTGACAAAATAAACCAACCTTACATTATTGCACAAAATTATATCGAAAAATATTTAAAAAGTTGTTCGGTTTTTAATTCCCGTTTGGAACAACTACATAGAAGTAACAAGACATAATATAACAATAATTATGTCTTTATTATCAATAGTCTACACCTTTCATTTTGTAAATGTGTGACTACAGTTAGTGAAGTGTACATGGTTTTATGAAAACCATCTCAGAAGGATTCAAAAATGAAACAAAGAAAATTACACGCGCAATCTCCTGTTGGTGAAATCCGAATTTCATGGGCAAAAAAGTTTAAAAAAGTTTTTTGGACCGAAAGTAAGCTAGAACGAGATTACATTAACCTCTTGCTGTTCACCACTGACGTGATTGACGTTGAGTGTCAGCCTGAGGCCTTCACTATTTTTTTCAATGACAAAAAGCGACGCTATACCCCTGATTTTAGAGTGACCTACTCTGACAGAATTGAAATTATAGAAATCAAGTATGAAGAAGAGCTAAATAAAATCGAGTTTCTTGAAAAAGCCGTATTTCTTAAAGCCTATTTTGAGCAGAAGAACTTAGTATTCCGTGTCATCACAGAATCAACTATTCGAGTGGGGTCAAGAGCCATTAATTATCAGAAACTTAAATCAGCATTACTTTATGAGCCCCCCGAGCAAGAGTTTGAACAACTTAAACAAAGTCTTCCTACTGGAAATTTATCAAATACTGAACTGTCACAGCATCTAGCATCAATCAGCATTAAAAATGGCTTTATTCAACGCGCTCTTGCTCACAACCTGTTAAGCGCGGACTTATCCGCGCCGTGGGCAAAACTACAAATCAGCTGGTCTAATTAATAGGAATAAAGCCAATGAATATTTCACTCCATAAAATCGGCCCAGCTGGGGCTAAAGTAAAGTATCACGGCGTCGAAGGGACGCTATTAAATGTATCAGGTGATGACAGTTATGTCTTCGTTCGTCTGGGGCAACATGAAAAACTACTTGTTGCAGCAAACGTCATTCAAGCAGATGTTATAAACAATAAACTTTTATTTATTGATCAACGTAAGCTATCTGCTAATGCTATGGATTACAGCATTGAGCAGAAGATAGAAATCGATCGGCGAAGAGCCTATGTTCAACGAATTAAGACCTTAAGACCTCTTGGTGGATGCGGTGGTGTCAATTTTATCAAGGCCGTTATTGCCCAAGTCAAACGAGACCTCAATGATGACAATCCACCATCACGCACGTCATTGATCCGGTGGTATCAAAAAGCTGATGGTCACGTTGCTGGACTCTATGCGACACTGAGGAACGGCAAGAGAAAGAGAGGTTCATATTACGATGAAAATATTCGAGATTTTGCACTAGCTTGCATTGATGATTACTATCTGTGCTTATCACGGCCTTCTGTTCAGAGTGCATATGACTGTTTTATCGAAGAATATGTCGGAAGTGATGACGAGTTACCATGTTATGCCACTTTTGCGAATTGGATTAAAGAACTGCCGCCAATCGATGTTATTCAAGCGCGTGAAGGAAAGCGCTCAGCTAGAGCAGCATCGAGAAATAACACTTCTAAGCTGTTAACAGATCATATTTTACAGCGTGTAGAAGCAGATGCAGTTAATCTTACTCTGGGGCTCATTGATGATGAAGGCAATTACCTCGGGCCCGCAACAATCTTTGTTTTAATCGATTGTCACTCGCGATCAATTTTGGGCTACAAACTGCAAATTGGCAGAGGCGAATCAGCTTCTTCTGTCATTGAATCATACGCACATGCTTTACTTGAAAAAGATCCCGCCATTAAGTGTCCAGAGGTAATAAACACCTGGCCGATGTGCGGTGTTTTTGAGACCTTAGTTTCTGATGGTGGTCCGGGCTACACTGCACTCACTACTCAACACTTTCTCATGTCAGCGGGAATCGATCCCCAGCTTGCTCAAACCGGTTGCGGCTGGAAAAAGCCTTTTATCGAACGCTTCTTTTTTACATTACGTACGCAATTAGCATGCACACTACCAGGATATTGCGGAAAATTTAAAGACCAACGAGAGCTAGATGCAACAATGCGAGAACAAGCGTGTATGACACCCGATGACTTAGAGAATGTATTAACGCAGTGGATTGTCGATGAATACCATCAGGCTCCACATAAAGGACTCGGCAATCACACGCCCTACAACGTTTGGCAGTCACAGGCAATGTTGCACGTGATGCTTCCAGCCAATGCGGATGACATAAAAAGAGCCAAAGGCGACTTTACATACCGCAAAATTCAGGGTGATGCTAGTCAATCTGGCGTTGTTAATAATCACCTTTCATACAACGATCCTAATGGACGATTGAAAGAAATCGGAATGCAGATGCGGCAGCGTGGTGATGAGGCTTCCGTAAAAGTTTCTTACTCAAATAATGACATTAGTACTGTGAATGTGCTCGACGAAGAAACTGGCGAGTTGATAGAGCTGCACTGTACTGATCCTCGTGTAAATGTTGGCATGTCTCGTGCCGAATTTGATGCAGCATTCCCTAGAATAAATTCTTATAAAGAAAAAGGTTTTGGTCACAGCAGAGCGACTCGGAATAATAAAGCAGTCCAGTCTGCACGCGAGTTACATCTGAATAAAATGAAAGAGGCTTGCAAAAAGAAGCCTGCCACAACAAAAATTGAAGAACTCACTGAATTGCTCAACTGCTCTTCAACCATGAAATTAGCAGAAAAACATGTGCCGGATGAACATTCATCAACGCAGACTGGTGATGATATCGATTTTAATGACATGGATGCTCATGCAGATGCGTAATAAATCGACTTCAACATCATTGGTCATGGACATAATAGACGCGATTGAGAAGAAAGTGACTCAATCGAATCAATTCAAAGACGCAATGCAGGCTCTTGAATCAATGCTCGTGTTTGTCGATAGAAAATCTATTGGTATGTTGATGCTCGGAGATACCGGTTTAGGAAAAAGCACGTTACTTGATAAGTTTGTGAATAAACATCATCACTTGCTATCGGAACAGATTTTAAAAGGCGCAGAGTATCCTATTACACCCGTCCCCATCATAAAATTTCAGATGCCTGAGCATCCGACTGTCAAATGTGTTTGCTCTGACTTGCTGACTGCCGCTGGCCACACAAAACCGACAGGGACAGAAAAAGAACTTGTGTCACGTATCGATACATTAATTCGGGAACAAAGAGTAAAAATACTCGTGATTGATGAATGTCAGCATTTATTGCGAGAGCACGCGGGGAAACGCACAACTGATGTGCTGAACTTCATCAAAAACCGGATGAACAAACACCATCTGGTTGTGATTGTCGCAGGCATTCCAACAGCTGAAGCAGCAGTACAAGAACATGCGGAGCTTGCAGAGCGATTTTCTTACCAAAGCTTTCGGCTACTTCCATTTTCCCTTGTTGATAAAGAGTCACTTCAAAATTTTGGTTTGTTCCTAAAGGCTTTTGATCAGCTATTCATTGATTTTGAAATCAGTGCGCCGTCTCTATGCGATAAAAATATGTTAAGGCCGATATTTTTAGCTTGTGGTGGATCGCCGAGAAAGTTCAAGTATCTGTTGTTTAAAGTCGTGCAGCGATCTCTGATGAGCAAAGGGTCAATAACCAAAGATGATTTTGCTAAGGCATATGCTGACAAACCATACAATGACTTGCTCGGATCGTTTAATCCATTTAAGTCTACGTCTGAGAAAGTTATTGAGAAGCATGAAATTTGGCTTACATTAAAAGAGCAGGCAACAAACGAGCAGCATAAGAAGCGGACCACAAAAAGTATGAGAAAAGTCGCATGATATTAGGCGTGCGCCCTCCTCCGGAAGAAAATGAGTCTTGGTTTACTTACTTGTTGCGTGTTGCCAATAAGAACGGGTTGACAAGTGTTACTCAGTTGCTGGAAGTTCTTGGTTTGGGGAAAATGAAGGCAAGTCGCTGGTTGCACTGGTCTGATGAAGAAATCACTAAGATTATCCCTGCACTGAGCGCTTCGTTAGAGCAATCATCTGATCGTTTGCGGCATTTTGCAGAGTTCTCACATAAACGCTGGCAAAACGATGGCGCAAGAGTATGTGCAAATATCACAGCCAAAAATCCAAGAGTCTGCCTAGATTGTTTGATTGAAAGCAAGAAAATGGATTGGCGCTGGCAGCTAGCGATTTTTTCATGCTGCTCTCATCATAAGCAAATTTTAATAGACAACTGCCCTGCATGCCAGAAACCGTTATCTTGGCATTCATCCCTGTTTGGTGGATGTATTCACTGCAATACTCAATGGACAGAGATACAAGCAAATGAGATATTAATAGAGCCATCACCATTGGAATTACAGCTCTGGAACGATGTTTATTCCCCATCGGCTAAGACAATCGGGCTTATCGATGACGTGGTTAATACAGTGTTTGCCATAGCTCGACCTTTCGATACAGTATCTCATCAATTCCAAACGCTGCCTGAGTTCTTTGGAATGAGTCAGTTGATTTCGCGTTCTTATATGGTCCTTCAATCACAAGGTGCTTTAGAGATATGGCGGGAGCAATGTCGAGATGCCCGGGCTTCATTGGTTGAGTTGGGTGACCGAGCACTCCTTGCTCCTGTGTACCGACTAGAGAGCAAACTGAACTATTGTAGTTTTGAAACAAAAGGTTCCGATTTCTCGTTTGAGGATGAGAAAAGTGATGAGATGATCTCTCTGGTTGAATACTCAGAGTTTATCAGGCCTGCTCGGGCAAAGTTAATACCCGGGAATCATGATATGAATGCAAGATTTCATGTTGATCGTGAACAACTTACATCATTATTTAACCTTGCAAGCGAAGACTTCTTAAGTGCAGTAGACAATAAACAAATCAAGCCGATCAACAGCACGGCCATTATTCGCGATCAATTGTTTGATTCAAGAGAAGTATTAGAACTTGTGCAGTCTTTTTGCAAAAAAATACCATCAAGTTGGTTACTTGTTTCTCGTCGTGATATTCAGTTACGTCGGCACATCTGTGGGTATGGTGACTTACTAAATGCACTGCTCAGACATGAAGTTCAGGCAGTACCGCCCAAAAAATTTGATTTGTCATCAGTTTCAGTCGAACCTATTAGTTTCAATAAATGGTTAATCGAACAGCGTGAGAATGCTTGCAAGCAACCTGTCAGTAAACCTCAAGCATGTGCAGCATTAGGTTGTGGCCTGAAAAAACTAGATCACATGGTGAAGTCTGGAACATTAAAACTAGCGGCATTTAAACATGAAAGTGGCAGTATAGATGGCCCGAGCTTACTTGAGCATTGCAAACTCAAATCTAGAATAAAAGATTACTGAAGCTTCTCATCTCTTTGTATCCTAAAATTGATACACAGAAAATGTTTTGTATCTGATTTCGAATACAAAAACATAATAATTTAATGGAAAATGTTAGATTCGTTTGAAATTATATCTTTCTAATGCTGTTGAAGCAAAAACTGATGATAGAAATCAAGCACGCGATTTACAACGGAATATCCAAAGGTCCAGAGAACTAGGGCTTACTAGCTCTATGCCTTATATGGTATTTGTTAAATAAATACCATCTATTCATTCAATATTGAGAAAGCACGTAAAAAGTTGCTGATGTAAGACGGGTATCTACATCGCCGAAACACATAATGTGGTATAAAGTGACACAACGAATATGCCGCTAACGCAAAAATGGACATAAATCAGTTAGTGCAAAGGGTCTAAAGATAAATAGCAGCATTAGGAAATGTACGGTAATCAAATAAAGTTTATACTGACCCAAAATGCAATAAAGCGGTTCAAATGGACGGAACATGAGTAACGAAATAAGCAAAAATCAGTGAAAAATAGAGATTTCAGGTAACAGTATCCCACCCCATGCAGTTTCAGCGGCCTAAGCAGTCATTGATGCACTTAGATGTTGAATTCGGGATTTAAGTCTGCCCGCTTTTAAGTGCTGGCAACAACTGGCGAAGTGTCATCGGCGTTTATCTAGATGTTCACAATAGTGGGTAAGTTTTTGAAGTGTGCCGACTGGGCCGTGAAATAGCTTACCGAACTCGGTGGTGAGTTTGAGCCAGTTATCTTGAGGGATATTCAATCTTGTGAGTAACTTAGCGCTATTTGTGCTAATAGCACCGCGTTTATCGTTGCGAATAATACGTCCCGTATCATCGACCAATTCGAGATAATCGTGCAGCGAAAACGCAACGCCTTTGGGTTGATTGCTGCGTTCGTTGCCAATGAAAGGCAGTAAGTTACTGGGTTGTTCGCCTTTCAAAGCAGCCCTAATGCGCAGTTGAATACTGGTATGGTCTGAGTACTCTGGGGTATCTGCCATCTTGGCTCTGATGGGATTGAAGTCGACATAAGCCATGCAAGCGAGTACAGCAGCCTCATCAAGCAAAGCTTGCGACTTAAAACGTCCCTCCCAGAAGCGGCCAGTGCAGTTATCTTCTTGATTTGCTTGCCTTGCTATCGGTTCGTTCAATGCCCGCATGAACCAAGAAATATCGCTTAATCGGCTGCGGTATAACGCAACTGTGTGACTAAGCTCCCACTGTTCATAATCATCAAGTGTTTCACCCTGAGCAAACTTTTGGCTTGTATCTGTACCCTTAAATAACTGATGCCAATGACTTATTACCTCGGCATCAGACCAACTGTTGGCTTGATATATGTCGATACTGAGCACAACATGCAGATGATTACTCATCACTGCATAGGCCGCAACATCAATAGCGAAAACCTCCGCTAATTCAAGCAGCTGAGCTTCTACCCAAGCACGTCTGTGGTCGTAGTTTTTACCAGAAAACTTGTCATCGCCGCAGAGAAAAGCACGGCGAACAACGCGACTACAACAATGGT
>NZ_JACJFI010000205.1 GCF_014164505.1 Shewanella sp. SG41-4
ACATGATAGCCAAATATTATTTAGAAATGGTTGATGCCAGCTGGCCGGTAGTAGAAGTACTTGGCGGTCGCGAAGTTGACTTTATCGTTCAGCGCGGTATAGCGTTGAAAATAGGGAAATAAATATGACTAATGAAAAGCAAGCCAGTAACGCTATATGGCCAAAAATAATCACAATGGGAATGATGATTTTAACTACTGCAATTGTTGTAAATAGTGTGATTGACTACAAAACACAGCCTCTGCATGATGAAATCGCAAAATTGAAGGCAGCTAACGCGAACAAGCCAGAAGTGCGGGTTATCAGTACGAAATCTATGGCTGAATACTTTATACGCGAAGGTTACGACACAAAAACCGAACTCGAGTACATCGATATTCTCAAGCTACTACTAGACCAAAGCAACATCATCGGCATTAGCGATACATCTTTACAGTTTAAAAGCACCAAATACGATTTAAAACTGAATGATATAGATACTTTGCGACAGAGCCTTGCTGAACTTGGAATAGAAAACCCCAGGATTACAAACGAGGCGGAGTATGAAAAACGTGAGAATTTGCAAAAAGAGATATTTTCACAGTTAACACAACAATTGAGAGTGCAGTAACCGTTTCGAACAACAACTAACATCATGCTGCGATTATACTGACTAGCATTTAGCTAGTCAGTATAATCGTGAAGAAAATTATGAAGTTAATCGTCGAACTCCATTTGGCCTGCATGAGTGATTGAGTGTTTCCTACTACAAAAAATATACCACCTATAAATATTCATTATTTCTGAGCGTTTCAGCCATGCGTATCAACGCTAAACAATCAGCTTGTAATGTTGCTGGAGAGCGATTGAATGAAAAGAGCTCATTGTTACGAGACACATGAGCCTTAATTTTGTATTTAAGCTCTTTGCGTGAATGAATGTTAGCAATAAAGCGTCTAAAGGCAGATAAGTTAATAAAGTAAACTTGCATAACCTTCATATACGAGTTGGTTAACACATGCTCCTTGGCCATAACAATAGGTGCCGCTTGCAGATTAACTAGTTGAGCCGTCATAAACATCCTCACTACAAATAATTTAAGTTATTTTCTCACACTTTTATTTAAAGAATTTCAGTTCAGCGTCCAAATTGGCACTTGAACGAACTAAATACTGGATTCAAGTGCGACATAATTAACCCTAATTCCACAACTAGGGTGTAGAGATGAGACTAACAAACATTAAAATACTGGCAACTGCACTTGCAGTCATGGCGTCACTGCCGGCAATGTCTGAAGAATTTTCAGCAGAACAGGCAAAAGCAAAGTTTGAATCATTACTTCCATTTAAAGTAACTCAAGTGTCTAACGCCCCATTATCTGGTTTTTATCAATTAGAGTCAGAAAAAGGGATTTTTTATGCGTCTCATGATGGCGAATACATTTTCTCAGGTTCTTTGCATCAATTCTCAGATGGATTACTCAATTTAACCGCTGTACGGCAACGCGAACTCGCTAATGACCAGATGAAAGATATTCAGGATGAGCTAATCGTATTCCCCGCCAAAAATGAAAAATATCGCATAACGGTATTCACAGATCCAACTTGTGGGTACTGCAGAAAACTTCATTCGGAAATAGACCAATATAATGCGCTTGGGATCTCGGTTGCTTACGCTGCATTCCCCCGTGGCGGCATCAATTCTGAAATGGATAAAATTTTGAAGAACGTATGGTGTGCTAAAGACCAAAACAAGGCGTTAACGGATGCTAAAAACGACATAGCTGTGCCAAACAGTTCATGTGATTCACCCGTAGACAAAATGTACTCCATTGGTGAATCACTCGGCATCAATGGAACACCAGCCATCATTTTACCAAACGGGGAAATGGTTCCAGGTTACCGACCTGCTCAACAATTATTACAAACACTGGAGAATGCAGGATGAAACTCGTAACAGGTATTGCGCTTGCTATGTTAGTTGCCAGCCCCTCTTTGTTGGCATTAGACCTTGAGCAAGAGGCTAAATTGAAAAATGCAGAGACAGATATTCAGTCAAGTTTTTCTGATGATGTCAAAGCGATGATGAGTGAATTGGGTGATGTAGAAAATGTTCGAATGCTACCCATTAAAAATGTCATGCTCATACAGTTAAAAGGCAAACCGCCAATATTTATATCGTCAAACGGCCGCTTCTTAATAGATGGGGATATTAAAGATTTATGGTCAATGACACCGGTAAAAACGGTTGAGCAAGCTGAAGACTCTTGGTTGTTACACCTAGATTCTTTTGCTAATGGCACATTAATGGATCAAATGGCTGTTATCCCATTTGGCAATCCCGCAATTTCAAAGCAAGCTCGCGTTTTTGTGAGTCCAACCGTCAAAGAATCACAGGATTTTTTAGCTAACTTAGATCCAAGTAAAGTGAATTTAGATTTAATCATAATGCCCCACGACAAGGGCTCAATCACAACATCTATGAAAGCGTGGTGTGGATACTCTACGACTGATTCTTTGCAAGTATTAATGACGGGTGAAGCAGAAAATGTCGGACAACGCGAGTGTTCAGAAGAAGATTTGAAAAAGGTGATGACACCAATGCTAATGGCTACTTACCTGGATGTGACTAAGGTTCCCTACTTTGTTCGCATAGACGGTAAACGTTTTTCAGGTCTTCCAAACAATCCTGTTGAGTGGTTAGAGAATCAACCAACCCCGGATGAAGTTGAGCAAGCAGTTCAAACATCAGAAACAACTCCGGCAATAGATAAAAAGCCAGCGCAATTAATAGAAGATCCTATTGAAAATGAAATGGCTGAAGCTATGGCCAATGTTACGGAGAAACAATAAATGAACAAATTACCCATATTGATGATCCCTTTCGCGTTAAGCATTCTTACTACAGGGTGTGCGATGCAGGTTGGAGAAAGCGAATTTGCATGTCCAAATGATGCAAAGGGTGCAGCCTGTTCTTCAGCGCGTCAAATACATGATTTAACGAATAACAGAACAAGCCTTGAAGGTTTAAATGTTTCAATGGGTAAAATTGAAGCACCCCAAAATGAGGTTTCGACTCAAGATAAAAGCGAAGTTGATAGTAATTTTGATCCAAACTCAATTAATCCAATAAAGGCAGAAAAAAAGCCTGTTTACGCTCAAGTGGAAACTGCACCAGCTGCTCGAATGGTCAGTGACAGTAACAATGTTTACGAGCCAATACCTCACATTAGACATGATGAATTACCCGCAGCTGAATTGGTCCAAGAACCAGTCAACAGAACATTTGGCGCGGTAGAAGGAATGCAAGATGAACATGGACGACTCATGGTTCATCGTGAATCACCCATGGCATTAGCGCCAGAGCCATTAGCTGTATTGCAACAGCCAAAAACTATGCGGATATTGATTTCATCATGGACTGACAGCGATGGTGATTTGCACATGCCGGGGTTTGTTTATGTAGAAGTTGCACCTAAGAAATGGCTGGTAGGTGAACAAGCGAATGACCGTCCAGGGCGAATAGTGCCATTACAAGTACAACAAGTTACTCAGGAAGAAGAGCGCAGGCAAGCCCGTTCTAAGCAAGGCTATAACAGCTTAGGTGTTACTGAAAAACAGGGGAAATAAGATATGGGCGTATTCTCGAGTTATTTTAATAAAATCCGAAAACTTGCTGATTATGACAAGGTTGACGAAATGTTTGGTTTTGTTGGTTTTGAATCGGATTATTACATTATGGAAGGCGGTGGTATGGCCGTCGTGTTTTGCTGTCAACCAACGCCGGGATGTAACGAAGAGTTAAAAAATACTTGGGATGCCATTTTTAAAAAAGATTTCCCAGCTGACACAACGATTCAAGCCCAGTTAGTTGGTCTACCAGATATTAGTTATTTTATTCAGCAATTTGAGGCTACACGTGGCAATCGATTGATGGGTAATGATAATGAGCTAACGACATCGATGGCTGAATCGCTTGCGGCAGACCTTGAAAGTAAAGTATTCAAGGATATGCATAACGGTGCGCGTTTAAGAGACTATGAATTTTGGTTTACTGTACGGGTTCCTACTGCGGAATTGTTGGCAAATGACCGTGAAGAAAAGCGATTTAGGTCTTTAATTTTGGACATTGAAGAAAGCTTAAAAGGGGTCGGTTTTGCTCCGCACAAGCTTAAGCCTAATAACCTGTTGTGGCGTCTTCAGGCACTTTTTAATTCGTCTAGAAGTGCTATCTGGCGCAATATGAATGCCAAGCCCAATGCAAGCAAAACATTATCAGAACAAATCATAGAAGACGGCAACACCATACATTTTACGCCTAATGGCATAGTAACCGGGAAGCCTAAAAGCATAGATTCAGATGGAAAACTACAATTTGAACCTGATAATCAAACGCACATAAAAATAATGTCGTTATCATCTTTGCCAGAAGAAATCTATTATGGCCAGATGTTTGATTTAGCTGGTGAGTGGCAAACCGGTGCCGTGGCGCATGGTGATCCATTTATGATATCGACGCTTATCCATTACCCAGAACAAGGTAAGGCTAAGAGTGACATTGCTAATGGTCGTAAATGGTTACTTGGCCAAGCAAAAGGCAAAATTCTCGAATGGTTTCAGGGCTTAGCAGAGCAAAAACGTGATTATGACCAATTATGGACCGAAATAGACCAGCGGGGGGCGAAGGTAACCAACTCAGGCACTCATGTCATAGTATTTTCAGATTCAGAACAGAGAAGCGAACGCACAGTCGCTAAAATGAAGCGCTACTTTGAAACAAAGCGTATTACGTTTACGACTGAATCAGTGTTAACAGGACCTTTATTTTTACAGAATATTCCTTGCATGATGGATAAAGGTTATTCCAACTATCGACGCCACTCTACTTACTCTTCTGAAGCGTTAGTTTTCCTTACTCCACACATGAGCAATTGGAAGGGCAATACAAATTACCCTATCGTTCCATTAGCCACACGTAACGGACAGGTATTTTCTTGGGATTTATTCAAGACTGACGGTGGTTACAACTTTTTGCTAAGCGCTGCAACCGGCTCAGGTAAATCAGTATTAGTGAACTACATTGTAAACTGCTATTTAAACTCAGGTGTGAAAATAGGTGGTTCACTATTACGTCACGCTCACCAAAAAAACTATCAACTTGAACAATTCGATGATGGCGCCCAAGTATTCATACTTGACAGTGGTCGCTCATATCAAAATTTGGCAGAAATGTTCACTGACAGCCAATTTATTTCTTTTGATGGTAATTTCAAATATTCACTAAACCCGTTTCCTTCTATTCATCAGTGGACAGGTGATGATGGCCAAGGCCCAATGATACTAACCATGTTCAAAGCCATGGCAGCACCTAAACACGGTGTATCTGAAGTACAACGTGCAGAAATGATGACAATGCTAACCGATATGTGGAATGAGTTAGGTCAAAATTCAACGGTCACAATTTTTGTTGAACGCTGTTTGCAGCATCCTGAAGATTACATGAATCAAATCGGAAAGCAGTTAATGATATTTGCTGAAGGTGGTGTTTATGGACATTTATTTTCAAATTCTCGACCAGCAATCGACTTTGACGGCCGTTTAGTTGTAGTTGAATTAGAAGAACTGCAGAACGACTTACATCTTCAGCTGGTGGTCATTCTTGGCATCATCAATCAAATCCAACACAAAATATTTCAAGGCGGAACCGCACGTAAGAGTTTATTCCTTTTAGAAGAAGCATGGCAGTGGATGGCCGGTGATAAAGATGGCGACAAAGGTGCATTAATTGAATTCGTTGGAGAGTTTCTACAGGCCGCATTTCGTAAATTTCGTAAAGTACGCGCTTCTGGTGGGGTTATTACCCAAAACCTCATGGATGCAACTGGTAACGCGGTAGGTCAGGCTATTCTAGCTAATACAGACTGGAAACTATTCCTGGGGCAAGATCCTTCATCAGTAGACAAAATAAAAAATACTCAGTCTTTCACAGCTACAGACGCTCAATTCAAACTAATGAAGTCTGTGCACACCAAAAAAGGAGCGTATTCAGAAATCATGATATTCCACAAGCAAATGAGTGAAATTTGCAGGTTGGAGCTTGAGCCGGAAACGCTCATGATTTTCTCTACAGACGCCGATGACCGTGAACTGATGAAGAAGTATCGTTCTAGAGGCCATGATGTTAAGGAAGCCGCAAGATTGTCAGTGTTAGAAAAGCATAGTATTTAGAGGTTTTTAAATGACATAAGAAGACATAAAAGAGTTAAAGATCAATTTTACGTTGTGATAAAGGCTTAAATTACATAAATCCGTTGTGATTTAAGTCAATATTACATAAATCTGTTGTTGACATATTTATAAAAAATAAATTCAAAGATAAAATTTCCTATATTAAACAGATGGTTGAGAGGTAATCCATGTTATATGGCACAACAAAAAAATGATCTTTTCAACTTTAAAATACACAAATCCGTTTACTTTGGCGTTAGAGTCAACCTAAGTTACTGTTAAGGTTACGATTTATATATTTGGCACTTATGCTAGTGCATAGTCGATTGTCTGTGTGATATTTAAAATAAAAATTTAAAACCTATTATAAACAGAAACTTACAACAGGCGTTGGCTTAAAGGAACTTACAGCTCAAATAATGAAATGACCAAATCGTGTAGTCGGATTGACGGATTCGTGCAATCAAGATGACGGATTAATGTAATATTGATAACGGAAAAGTGATCTTTTGTATTTTTCTGATTTTTAATTTAATAAATACAACGTCTTATAAACAACGTATTTTGGCAGCACAATTTAACTGAGGTTAACACACGATGTTTCTAGCATAACTTGCAGGCCAGATTAAATGAAAATAACCTATGTTTACAACAAGTTCATACTGTTAACCAAGACAGGTTTATGTACATATAGGTAACGGATATCTGTATTTTATAGTGACGGATTCCAGCACCTTTCACTAACGGATTTCAGTATTTATAGGTAACGGATTCGTGTATTTTAATGTAACGGATTCTTGTATTTTACAATGACAAAAACTTGTATGCATCTGCAACATATTTATGTAATACTGCAAACGCTTCAAAATTTATCCATGAATGGAATTAAGGTAGAAAATGAGCTCTAACAAAAACGAAAATGATAATGGAACCAAACAGAAGAATGTTAATTTGGGTTTGCAGGAATCAATGCCGGAATCATTCAAGAAGAGCCATGAATTAATATTTTCTCGCCAACGGCTAACCGTTCATGAGCAAAACGTTTTTAACCTCATGATTGCCCACATGAGAGAAGAGCATTGGAAAGGCATGTCAGCTCCTTCATACGAATTTCCGGCAAAAACACTTGCCGATTGGTTTAGTATTGACTCTAATCACTTAAGCTCAACGCTTAAACCTGTGGCAGACAGATTAGCTTCTAGAACGGTAGGGTTTACAAATACTGCAACAAATGAATGGGATTACATTCCAATCCTGGCGCGTATTAAGTATAAAGACGCAAAACTGATAATCACCCCTAACCCTGAGTTAAAAGAGCAATATATAGATTTTTCCAACAAAGGCTTTGCACTTATCAATCGAAAGCCGCTTTACAGGCTTAAAAAGTCTTACAGCAAAAGGCTTTACGAAATTTTGTCACGCTTTAAGCAAGAAGGTTACCAAAGACCTTTATCAATTGATGAGCTTAAAGGTTACTTTGGTCTGTTTGATGAGAGCGGTAACCTGAGTAAAGAAAAC
>NZ_JACJFI010000206.1 GCF_014164505.1 Shewanella sp. SG41-4
GGCTATTTACCGTGATGACTTGTAGTTGTAACTGTTCAATAAGCAGATGGGTGTTAACCAAGATATAAAAGCTCAGTTTAATAATCATACCAGTAGAATTTTTGTCGCATTTTCTAAACTTAACCCTCAATCTGAGCACATTAGCCTATTGCTCGACAAAGGGCTGCTAATGTTACAAAGGCAAGGTAAGTACAAGCAGCTGCTTCTGCCCTCTAATGATTAACCACAATATAATGAATAACATAAGGTCATAGTGTAATGAGTCACCCTTCTGTGGAGCACAAATACAGCCCTGTTCACTCTTTTTCAGTGCAAATTTATTATGAGGACACCGACTTTTCAGGTGTGGTATATCATCCAAACTTTTTAAAGTATTTCGAACGTGCGCGTGAACATGTCATTGGCGCAGATGTACTCAGCCAACTTTGGCAGCAACAACAATTGGGTTTTGCCGTTTATCGCAGCGACATGTTATGTCATGATGGTGTTGAGTTTGCAGATATTATAGATATACGCACACAATTTTATTTTGAAAGTAAATATCGAACCGTGTGGAAACAAGAAATATGGCGTCCTAATGCTAAAAAGCCTGCAGTAACAGCTACGATTGAAATGGTCTGTATGAACCAGAAGCGTCAACTGGCTCCGATGCCTGCAGAATTAATCGCTTATTTATCAACAGGATTATAGTACTTTACCACTATGGGCATCGCTACACTTAATCTAGCGGAGAGTTAGTTTTCGAATCACCAAAGTGCAAATTATTAATTTGTTGGTAATTAAGTTGTGGATAAAGATGTTCAAACTCACTGGCAGTAAATGGTTTAGCAAAGTAATCACCTTGAATAGTATCTACTCCAAAAAGATTTAAGGTATCTAAGACTGACTTAGATTCAACCCCTTCAACAGTCACTTCAAAACCTAAGTTTTTAGCGAGCTCGATACTCGTTTTAACAATTTGTTTCGCCGCGTCAGAGGTTTCAAATTCATCCAAAAAGGCTTTATCAATTTTCACTTCATCTACAGGTAAATGACGTAAATATGCCAAGGATGAATGACCAGTACCAAAGTCATCTATCGCAAGCTTAACCCCGATATCACGTAATTGATTTAAAGTAACAATCGTTTGATCGAGTGATTTCATTAATACACTTTCAGTAATTTCAATGGTAATGGTTTCAGCAGGAACAAGATATTGGGAAAGTTTTGTGGCGACATCGGCAGCAAGATTGGGATTGTCTAAATCAGTAGATGACAAATTAATAGCAACATTAACGTAAACCCCCATATTTCGCCATTTAGCTTGTTGAGCCAACACGTGATCCAACACCCAACTACTGAGAATATCGATCATTCCGGTCTGTTCTGCTAATGGAATAAATTCATTAGGAGAAATTAACCCCAAGCCTTCGTGTTGCCAACGGATTAACGCTTCTACCTGCTTACATTGGCCACTTTTTATATCTAGTTTTGGTTGAAAGACCATAAACAATTGACCGAGCTTTAACCCTTTAGGCAAGCCATTGATAATCAATAATTCTCGGTATTGTGCTTTATCATCATCTTGGTCGTAAAAAGCAATCTGCTGTTTTAATGCTTTGGTTTTCTTTAACGCTAAATCTAAACGGCGTAGCATCAAACTGACATCTGCATGATGCTCATTTAGCGATAACACTCCGAGCTGAATTTTTATGCTAATAGGCTGTTGCTCAATTTCAAATGGCATCTGTAAATCATTTTTTATCGTGTGCAATTGTTCCATAGTTAACGGTTGCTGAAAAAATAGCAGAAACTCATTACCGTTCATACGCGCAATAAACTGCGCTTTACAGTTAAGGCTCTCTATCCGCTTAGCAAAAGCTTTTAGTAGTTTGTCACCAAATAAAAAACCAAATAAATCATTCACAAAACGAAATTGTCGAATATCCATCATTACTAACATGCCTTCTGAAATAGGCATTTTTGACAACATTTTACGCTTAAAGCCGACACGATTAGCTAATCCAGTTAACTTATCTCGTTCGGTGCTAAATAGGCTTGATTGGTGTAAGTTATGAAGGACATTAATGAGCGGTTTTAACGATTTGGCAGGAGAATCTATGCTAAATGAATCTTGATTGAGTAATTGTAATTCTAACGAGTGAGTCAATTGTTTAATACATCGATACTGACGCCAATGGAGGAAGGCAATGGTGCATAGCACAATCATAAATAACACTATAATTAGTAAGTAATTCATCGAATATTCATCATGTTACAATTTCAATCTTAGGTTATTTAAATATAAAAAAATCGCTTAGATATTAATCATTTGATGTTAACTCATTGACTAATATCTATGAAACAAGCTCAATATATAACTATTCGTAACTTTGCTTAATTGAGTGATACATATCAATAAACTCATCACTCGCAAGATCTTCAGGAGTCACAGGAAGACCTCGCAGGACAAACACGCCTAATCTTTCTTCTAATTCTTCACCAGCACGAAGTTCGCCAGTATAAAATGCCGCTGAACGAATAAAGTCGAGATAAGTCACTTTTTCAGGCATGTAATGTAAATCAGCCCAACGCTCGACCACTTCCATAACCTCTGGAGCAAAGTCCCAAGTTTTTAACACAGCACGACCAATCGGCCCCTGCATTTTACGCACTAAACTACGAAGGTCATCAATTCGGCTAAACAATTCTGGGTGAACTTCTGCTTCGGTTAATACCGGTAATGCACCAATATTATGCACTAACCCTGCAAGGGTAAGTGTATCGCGGTCTAATTTTTTAGTCGGATGACGTTTGTTATACATTTCAAGCATCGCACAAGATGAAGCGGTCACTTCAATAGAGGTTTTCCACACTTCATCCATCACCTCCCACACCATTTCGTTGGTGGAGATAAATAACTGCTCCATGGCAACTGACGTGGTAATAGATTTAATCTGCACTAAACCAATACGATTAACTGCGGCATTGATACTCTCGGCTTTGTTGCCACGAGAATATAAAGCGCTATTAGCCACTTTAATAATACGGGCTGAAATGGCAGCATCTTGACCAATAATATCTGCCACTTGCTTAAGGCTCGAATCTTGGCGAGACACCACTTCTTGAACACGCATGGCCACTTCAGGTAATGTTGGTAAAACTAAAGCATCATCTTTGAGCTTTTTTAATAATCCAACCAAGAGTTGATGTTCCGTAGACATGGGTTCTCCATAAATAAATAGTCTCTAATGCTGGATTATATACCCAAACCGATAACGTTTGCGATTACTCAACTGACGACAACTCAATTATTTATATTTTTCTGTTCTGATTTCCCAGTCATAAATCCCTTCGATGTAATAAAAATACAACCAACCTCACAAATACCAAGGCTATATTTGTCCCCGCTAATATCCTTAAGTAAGCTTCGGCCCTTGAATCACACTATGTTCAATTAGGTCGAAAAACATGTTTAAACCCGAATTATTATCTCCTGCTGGCACGCTTAAAAATATGCGTTACGCCTTTGCTTATGGTGCTGATGCCGTTTACGCTGGTCAACCTCGTTATAGCTTACGAGTTAGAAATAATGATTTCAAAATGGAGACTCTTGCCAGCGGTATTGAAGAGGCTCATGCCTTAGGTAAAAAATTGTATGTGGTGAGTAATATTGCCCCTCACAATGCCAAGCTCAAGACCTATATTAAAGACATGGAGCCGGTGATTGCGATGAAACCCGATGCGGTGATCATGTCAGATCCTGGGCTTATTATGATGGTACGCGAAACATTTCCAGATCAAGTCGTTCACTTATCGGTTCAAGCGAATGCGATTAACTGGGCATCGGTAAAATTCTGGCAACAACAAGGCATCAAGCGAGTCATTTTATCCCGCGAATTATCATTGGATGAAATTGAAGAAATTCGTCAACGTTGTCCCGATATTGAACTAGAAGTATTTGTGCATGGCGCACTTTGCATGGCTTATTCTGGCCGTTGTTTACTGTCTGGTTACATGAATAAACGCGACCCTAACCAAGGGACTTGTACCAATGCATGTCGGTGGAAATACGACGTACATCAAGCAGAGCAAACCGATACAGGCGATATCATCCCTGTTGCCCCAACCGTTCAATTTGAAAACCCAACGCTGGGTTCTGGCCAACCTAGTAGCGACATAGTGCTACTGCAAGAAGCTGGTCGTCCTGGCGAATATATGCCTGCTTTTGAAGACGAACATGGCACTTATATTATGAATTCAAAAGATTTGCGCGCTATTCAACATGTGGACCGCTTGACCAAAATGGGCGTTGATTCATTAAAAATTGAAGGTCGCACTAAGTCCTTTTACTATGTCGCGCGCACGGCACAATTA
This sequence comes from Shewanella sp. SG41-4, assembly GCF_014164505.1. Classification (GTDB taxonomy): domain Bacteria; phylum Pseudomonadota; class Gammaproteobacteria; order Enterobacterales; family Shewanellaceae; genus Shewanella. The sequence goes on from NZ_JACJFI010000206.1 coordinate 4,357, forward strand.
TATCGCCAAGCCATTGAAGATGCCGCTGCTGGCAAAGACTTTGATCGCACGTTGATGAGTAATCTTCAAGGACTTGCGCACCGAGGTTATACCGAAGGATTTTTGCGTCGTCACGTGCATGACGAATATCAAAACTATCAATATGGCCACTCGGTAAGTGATAGCCAGCAATTTGTTGGTGAGTTTACCGGTAAACGAAATACTGAGGGTTTGGCTGAAATAGATGTTAAAAATAAATTTTCCGTCGGCGACAGTGTTGAAATAATGACAACTGAAGGTAATTTTGTTATCACTATTGAATCGTTAATTAATCGCAAAGGCGAATCGATTGACTCTGCTTTAGGCTCAGGCCACTTTGTGTTTCTAGCGCTTCCGGTGGATATAAATATCGACAAAGCCATGTTAATGCGTAATTTACCTGAGGGAATGGATACACGAAACCCTCATCAACCAGCTTAAATTAAGGTTTTTATGGCACTAATCATTGACGATAGCTGTATCAATTGTGATATGTGCGAACCCGAATGTCCTAACGAAGCCATTACTATGGGTGAAGAGGTGTATGAAATCGATCCTTCGTTGTGCACCGAATGTGTTGGCCATTATGACAAGCCAACCTGTATTTCAGTTTGCCCTATAGATTGCATTACCTTAGACCCTGATCACAAAGAGTCTCAAGACGATCTCTTGATCAAATATGCTCGGCTCACCGGCAAGTAGACAGCATAGGTAAATAAACGACATGACTGGCAAAACATTTTAGCTTGGTGGATAAGGTAAATTAGCGGAGTTTTGGCCAATAATATTTTAGTAAAGGCGCAGCTTAGATAACACTTAAAACCCAGTCATATTTAGAAAGCTATTGTATTGGGTTAATTAAAAAGGATGACAAAACTAATTTTGTCATCCTTTTTTGTGAGCTTATTTTATGCACAACGCAATGATTAGAGCAACATCTGATGAGACCAAATAAGTGAGCCTAATTGAATACCTTAAACGAGCTTAAGCCTGAATCGACTCTAAAGTAAGCAACTGGCATTATCTGACATATGTTCTATATCATTTTTGGTGCTTAACATGTTGCTATCTTCAGGTTGTAGTTCAAGCGCTTTTTCGATAGTGTCCATTGCTCGTTGTTTGCAACCCGACAAAGACAAACTATAGGCGTAGTTATTTAAATAGGCGGCCTGTTGCTCAGGTTGTTGCGCGATATAACTTAATCCCTGTTGATACCAAAAAGCGGCCTTTGTGTTATCAATAGCTAAATAATAATTTCCCAGTAAAAAGTAGCTTAGCCAATAGTTTGGCCATTGTCTTATCGCATTTTCAAGTGCGCTGACTGCGGGAGTATGTTGACCAATACTGAGCAAGTCTTGGGCAGCGCTGACATAAATGAAGGGGTCAAAATGCTTACTCTTTGTCTCTGGTGGCACTGCGGCCAACAACCAGTACTGACCTCGCAACCAGGTTCGTTCAAATACTTTGAGTTCCGCAATCCGGTTTTTATCAGTGCCTGAGTGGAGCACTACCTGCTGATTATCGATATCGTAGCCTGTCACCACAGCGTAATGCCACATAGGATACCAAGAGGTTGATAAATTTTGTAAAATAATAACCGGAATATCTTCACTCACAAAAGACAGTAACTGTGCCAGATTGCCTGACTCTGCATAGGCAAGCAGCCCCTGTTGACGTGCCGCTGCAACCATTTCAATTTGCAAACTGCCTTCTAAATCTGGAATAAACAGAGAGGGCGCTATTTGCTGAGGCGTTTTGCTTATCCCGTAAAAATTGAAGACTTCCGCGAGGGTTGTAGGACCACAGAAATAGTCCTCTTGAGGATAAAAAGGTACCTCAGGGATTTGATATCTAGCCGAAATGTCGGGCGGGTTGTCTAATAGAATAGCTGTCTGGGGAGGAGCCGATAGACAGCCGCTGAGAAATAAACAAAAGCCAGTAATACAAATGGCTTTTGTGAATATACTGATGCGACTCATATTTTATAATACGATTTAGTTTATCGGTCTAATAAAAGAAAATACATCAGTAACACCTACCAAATCGAGTACAACTAACACCACTAATACAGTAACAACAACCCCGACTACGCCACCAGCAGCTGCAGGCATATCATTCATCTGGGTATTTAATTGATTGATTTCCTGATCGGTCATACTGGCAATACGCATTTCAGCATCCGCCAAACTAACACCAAGTGCTACCAGTTTGTTTTGTACTTCAACGTTATCAAGCATTGAAATAACTTGTTGTTTATTATATATGTTTTGTTGTTGAACAATAACCTGTTCCGAAGACACTATGCCAGCGTGGGCGGTTGAAATACAAGTCAAATAAGTTAACATTACGGCGGCGACTACAAGAACTTTTTTCATTGGATTGCCTTTGATTTAGCGAATGTAAATTTCTGATAGAGAGTAGAGTTAATGTTGAGTAATAACAAGCTATATCGAAATTAAGCCTATCTGGTGACTAAAATGATCACACAGCAGCAGCTTTTACAAAGTCATCGCTAAAATCCCTCAACTCTTTATCAGGACACTGAGGAGGGAATTTAATCCTTAGCTTTTTAACACTGGTAACATGTAATTAAATCACATTGTCGAGATTAACAAACGACAGCAGCTTTTCGTGTTGCTCATTGATCCTATTGCCACCATTAATGTTATGACTCATTTAATGTTACTAGTAACTTTACCCCTCGCATGTTTGCCAACAAATGCCAATTAATGTCATTAATCATTGGAGTAATATCGCTATCAATTGTGATGAGGCGAGCTAGATGCTATAGGTGAAGATGTGTATAAAATCGCCCCAGTGTTGGGCATACTATGTGTTGGTCATTATGACAAGCCGACTAGCGAGTCTGTTTATCATATCGATTGTATAGAACTCGATCCGATAATATTAAAATCACAAGATGCGCTATTAACAAAATGGCCGCTATCACAGACAAAGTGTAACGTCTTGAATGAGCTGCAAAGAGCTAACATCTAGTGTCTTATACCTAGTACCTTACACCTAGCACCTGTAAAAACGGCGCTTAATGCGTAATGCCGTTCACTTAAGGTGAATGGCATTTTTTCTTTTTGCGACCGGATAACCATTTTTACTCACTTTTAAGCAGCGCGGGTAACTTCTTTCTCGCTTTCCCTCCAACTTAAATTGCCTCGCATTCCTTTCTATATCCAAAATCAGTTTCGGCACATTTCCTGGTGCGTATAACGGCATATTAGTCAGTTTGTTGATGATATGAGAAGAAGCATCTCTAAAACTGAGTTGATTT
>NZ_JACJFI010000207.1 GCF_014164505.1 Shewanella sp. SG41-4
AATACCCTAAAAATTAATGCCACCAATATTAATGAAGTGATCACCACCATTAATGCTATTTCAGATCAAACCAATTTATTGGCATTAAACGCTGCTATTGAAGCGGCACGAGCTGGTGAAATGGGTCGTGGTTTTGCGGTGGTTGCCGACGAAGTAAGAACGCTTGCCGGTCGTACTCAAGCTGCAACAGTTGAAATTCATAAAATGATTGAATTACTGCAAAGTGAAACGCTTAATATTGACAGTATTACTCGAGATACCGTCAAGCAAGCACAAACCAGTAGCGATTTAATCACTAATATTGGAACCGATATTAATGCCATTTCTGAATCAGCAAATTCAATTATGGACATGAGCTTCCAAATTTCTACATCGTCAGAAGAACAAAGTGCAGTGGCCAATGACATTGCAAAAGAGCTGACTGACATAAGACAGAAATCAAATATTATTAGAGGCTTATCGCAACAATCTTCAAGTGGTGTTAAAGACCTAGCAAAAGCATCAGCTGATTTGGGTAAAATTCTTAGTCGATACCGTACTAATTAGCCTCAGGTTAACTAATCTATTCGCTTGTATGTTCATTTGCATGTAAGCGCTAAATAAAAAGCCGATATCGATGATATCGGCTTTTTTTATGCTGTATAAGCGGTGGTTTAACTCACTCCTAACTCAACTACACATTACTGTAGTGACGTAAGTCTATGACCCAAAGTACTTGTACTGTCTGGAGTCAGCACGAAAGTATAGTTACTGTCGCCATCAAAACTGATTGAATCTGACTGATAAACTAACGTTTGGGTGCCATTATCCGCTTCGTAAACAATGTTAATTTCATAATCATCTTCAGGCAGTGTTAGGCTGAGTTGTTCGACAAAATCTAAATCCGTTAAGGTGTATTCGGCGGTTTCAATCGTTTCCGACGAGCGAACGAAATACACGGTTAAGTCATCATAATCGTAAGACAAATTCACCACATCTACTTTATACTCAAAAGCACGAGGTCGTAAGTCTTGCTCGATCACCATACCTTTGACAGAACTGTCTTCTTGTTGGTAAATCAGTAAAGACTTCACTTCATCTTGATTAAACGTCACGAGTAAGTTATCGAACAACTTGGTTTTACTGGTCGCATCTTTAGCAGTGATCCCATAATCATTAAACGATGTAGATTGATAAGCCGTTACTGTGAAGGGTGAAATCCCATACAAGTATTGTGTTTCTTGCTTACTGACCACATCAATATCAATACTTTGAGTTTCTAAACCATTAAACACACGGTAATCGGCCGTTGCTTCTAACGCGGCGTAAGTCACAGGTGTTGTGGTAGAGTCAATGCTGTCGATAGTGACGTTAATATCACCCGCTCCGAAACTATTACGAATAACCAGCTTGTAGGCAGTTTCAGAAGTTAAGCTCATACTACCTGTCGTGTAGAGCACGTTTTTAGTGCCCGTTTCTGTCAGATAGACAATATAATCATCAGTATCAAATATCTGTTCACTGGTGTAACTGTTAAACGGCACGTTGCCTAGCATTACCGCTTCATCAATGGTTTGGGTATCGAGAGAAATATAGGTATCAAAAGCACCTTTATCCGTCGCTACGTTGGCCACTAGCACTTCCATTTTGCTGTAGTCATTGTCATCGTCGGCATTTAACTCGTCCATATCATCACGTGAATAGCTAATATCCAATAGTTCAGGATCGTGATAGTCACCATAAAGTACGAACAAGTGGTTTGAATCTGCAGCCAAATTAACGGTGTCACTGTAAACGGTTACCGTTTCACTATCTTCGTCTTGACCATAAATATCCAGTTCTGTACTTCCAGTACTATAAGCATAACGCGGCATTGCATCAGCAAAATCAACTGCCGTATATGAATAGTCATCCAATACTAACGAGGTCGATGTACTATTCGGTGATGCATTATAAAACTGCACATAAGCGACATCACTACTGCTTTCTTCACTGTCTGAGCCGCAGCCTAGTAACAAGGCTCCCATTGCAGACACCATCATCAATCGACTTATTTTTTTGTTAAACATATTTACTCCATTAACTATCTAGTTACATTTTCAAGAGTTATGACAACCCTTACCTGTAAACGACTGTCAAGAAAGGTAAAGTAAAGATATAAAGCGTCAAGAGCCAAAAGAAAGCTAAAAAAAAGCCTCTTAATCAATTGATAAGAGGCTTTAATTGTTTCGCATTTAAACCATAAATGCATTTGTCAGCAAAAGGGGTTAATTACCCGCGATTTTCATCTCGCTCAGTAAAATACCACCAGTACGGATTGATGAACGTAAATCGCGATCTTTACCTACACCTTGTATTCCCATAAACATGTCTTTTAAATTGCCCGCGATGGTAATCTCTTCTACTGGATATAATACTTCGCCATTTTCAACATAAAAACCTGCCGCGCCACGAGAATAATCACCGGTAACGCCATTAACGCCTTGGCCCATCACTTCCGTCACAATTAAACCGGTATTCATAGCTTTAACCAAGTCATCAAAGGTTTGGTTTGAATGGCTTAAGGTCCAGTTGTAAACACCACCAGCATGACCAGTGTTGGTCATCGATAATTTACGAGCGGAATAACTGGTTAATAAGTAAGTTTCTAGTTGGCCACGATCAATAATACGACGGTCTTGGGTTGCGACACCTTCGCTGTCGTAATTCGCACTGGCCAGGGCGCCAATTAAATGCGGTTGCTCTTCAATACTAAACCAGTCTGGGAATATTTGCGTGTTCAGTGCTTCCATTAAGAAGCTCGACTTACGGTAAATACTGCTACCACTAATTGCGCCAATTAAATGCCCCATTAAGCCGGTGGCAATTTCTGGAGCAAACAACACTGGCATTTTTGCAGTCGCAATTTTACGGGCATCCAAACGGCTTAAGGTTTTGTTTGCTGCTTGCAAACCTACCGCTTCAGGTGACAGTAAATCATGATATTTACGGGCAACGGTATAATCGTAGTCGCGCTGCATATTGCCATCAGACTCTTCACCTATCACCACACAGCTTAAACTGTAGCGAGAGCTGCAATAGCCGTTAAGAAACCCATGGCTGTTGCCATAAACTCTAGCTGCAGTATGCGCATTGGCACTGGCACCATCTGAATTACGAATACGACTATCAACCGACAAACTGGCTTCTTCAGCGCGAATAGCCAACTGAGCGAGCTCTTCTGCATCGATATCTTGTGGATGATATAATCCTAAATCGCGAATATCTTGCGCCATCAAGGCCGGATCAGCCAAGCCGCTGAAAGGATCTTCTGAAGTGTATTTTGCAATGCCATCAGCCGCTTTTACCGCTTGGCGAATAGCCTCTGGGCTTAAGTCAGAGGTTGATGAGCTACCTTTGCGACCATCACGGTAAATGGTAATGCCTAACGCACCGTCTTTATTAAACTCAACGGTTTCAACTTCTTTTTCGCGGGTTGAAACCGACAAACCTTGCTGCTTACTGATAGCCACTTCAGCGGCCGAAGTGCCTAACTCTTTCGCATATTCTAATGCGACAGATACCGCGTCTTTTAACGCCGATAATTCAGAATCAATTCTAGGTGTTGGTTCAGTTGCGCTAGGCGCTGAAGAAGGATGAGAAGCCACAAATTTACTCTTTGATTAGTCTAATTGACGCTAGCATATCAAATTCAATTGGCGATTGATAACCGTGCATTTATATCGCCGTTGATCATCAATAAATTCTGCATATTCTAGGCCAAATAAATGCTATCATTAACGCATATTGACTTGAGGTTTATGACTATGAAAATTGTTGGCGATTCTGAGCTATTTCAGCAGCCCTATGATAATGATGACAACTATGTCAGCAGAACAGGCGTTAAAAAAGAAAGTGAGGATGCTCAAGCACTTGGCATGCGTTTAGTGGCACTGAGCAAAACTCAATTAGACAAAATGGGTTTAGATGAATTTCTATATGATGCGATTCTAAAAACAAAACTGATCAAACAAAAAACTGAAGCCTATCGCCGCCATTTACAATACATTGGTAAATTAATGCGTGGATTTGAGCATGAACCTATTGAAGCTGCACTCGATAAAGTGTTGAACAAAAACAATAATGAAGCAGCTCAGATACAGATTTTTGAAAAAATGCGTGAACGCTTGTTAGCTAATGGCGATGATGAGGTCCAAGTTTTACTGGATTTACATCCTCAACTTGATCGTCAAAAAATGCGTCAACTGATCCGCCAAGCGAATAAAGAACTGGCTAAAGGCCCAGAATCAAAATCGTCTAAAGAGTTATATAAGTATTTAAGATCTGAAATTAAAGACTAGGGTCCATCTAAAAATAGTCTGTTTAATAGAATAAGGATATTGCTAATGCGGCTAAAAATGATGACTCGTACACTATTGTTATTATTAACTTCAGTGTTGTTATTTACCGGTTGTAACGGTGCCGCGGACGGCACCGATACAGACACATCGAATGATAGTTTTAGTATTACCGTCAGCTATCAAAATGTTGTCAATGGCCAATGTGATTCGAGTACTGACTCACTGATTTTTGATATTGATGCTAGCTTTTGTGCCGTTGCGCACCTCAAGTTAGGTAATGCCAACGTCAGTGGCGCGCTCATTACTTTTAGCACCACCAATGCTGCAATAACGCCTACAACGGTGTTGACATTGTATTCTGGTCTTGCGACAACAGTTGTCACATCAAGCAGCACCGACGCTGGCACGCTTAGCGCAACTTATTCTCCAAGTGATGCAGATACTATTAGTGCAACTCGCAATTATCAATTTAAAGAGTATGACACCAGTATTACTGTCGAAGCGATTAAATTTACCGTTTCGATAAGTGATGCAACTGGCCCAATTACCCGCTTTAATATTGATAAAACAGTGCAACTCAATGCCTTGCTTACCGACAGTAACAATCAAGCTATTGCTAACCAAATTGTGACATTCAATGCTGGTAGTGCTTCGTTAACGCCAGCAACCGCACTGACTAAAGCCTCAGGTATTGCCACACTAAACTACACGCCTTCCGAGGCAGAGTTAGGCGCTAGCCTGTTAACTGTTACCACCGAATATCAAGGTAGTACTCTTACCAGCAGCAGCGCTTTTGAAGTGTTAGCGTCTGACGATGTTGCCACCAATGGCAATGTTAAGATGGGCTCGTATAATGCTAATGGTGAGTTTGTTGAAAGTGAATTGGCGACAACGCTAGTCGCAACAACTGATGGCAGTTATAACATTAGCGCCGGTGGTACATTTGGGATTACCGCTACGTTAGTTACCGAAAACACCGATGGTACATTGACTCGCTTACAAAGCCCAACCAGCATCAGTTTTAGCTCCGACTGTTCTACTAACGACAATGCCACACTTGATACGACTGTTACCAGCTTATCAGGCTCGGCTAGCTCGACCTTCTCAGATGTCAGTTGCAGTGGCAACAGCGAACGTAATGACATCATCCTTGCAACAGCAACTGTTAATGGCAGTAGTTTGAGCGCAAGCTTACCTTTTACGTTAGCCCGTCAAACGTTATCTAACGTGAGCTTTGTGTCAGCTGACCCAAGCCAAATTCGCATCAAAGGTTCTGGCGGCACCGGTTCAACAGAATCATCGTTAGTGACCTTTTTAGTGACCAGTGCGAATGGCCAACCGGCAGCACAACAAACGGTTAATTTCAGCTTAGACACCAGTGTTGGTGGTTTAAAATTTGCTAATGGTGAAGTGACTGACAACAGTATTACCAATTCCCAGGGATTAGTCAGTGTGCGCGTGCAAGCGGGTACAATTCCTACCCCAGTAAGAGTGATGGCATCAACCACAGACGCCGACACTAACCAAACCATTACTAGCCAATCAGAACAGCTGACCGTCAATACCGGTTTGCCACAACAGCTTGGTTTTAGTATTTCAAGCTCAAATGCCAACCCAGAAGCAGGTGACTATAACGGCGAACAAGTTACCATTACAGCGTATGCCTCTGATAGTTTTGCGAACCCTGCACCAGACGACACCACCATCAACTTTACCGCCGAAGGTGGTCAAATACAGCCATCATGTACTATTGCAAATGGCAGTTGCTCTGTAATTTGGACGTCAGCATCACCACGGGTAAGCGACCACCGCATAACCGTTATGGCTTATGCGTTAGGACACGAAACGTTCTTCGATACCAATGGCAATAATGTGTTTGACGATGTTGATGGTGGCGTGGTTAACGGCTGCTTAAGCGGTACAACGTCAGTAGCATGTAGTGGCAACGGAATGGATGTAGAAACTTACCATAACGGTGGTTTTGTTGACTTGCCTGATGCCTTTAGAGATGACAACGAATCTCGCACTCATGATTCTGGTGAACCATACTTTAATATTCAAGCGAGTAACACATACCAACTAGCTGACGGTAAGTTTAATGGCCCACAGTGCCAAGGTGCATTATGCGATAGCAATGCCATGAGTACTTATATCCGTAAAGCATTAGTATTAACAATGTCAGGTTCTAGCGCTAACTTCGTGGTTAGCCAAAATGGCAGCTTGATTAATAATTACGCCACTGACATTCAGCCTATCGCACTAGATGAAACGGCAAAGTTTGATGTGGTGCTATCTGATAGTGCAAATCAAATACTACCATCGGGCACAATATTAACCGTTGCTAGCACCGAAGGTGAACTGCAGTTCTCTGGCTATACGGTACCGAACAAGAGTTCAGTTGGAGGAACATCAACCTCATTTACCTTGAAAAATAATGGTACACCTGGCACCAGTCAAGTCACACTGATAGCAACGACACCTAAAGGTGTGGTCACTGAACTGAGATTTTATGTGACCTTGTCATAAGCTAAATGATTATCCTTAAAGCCTGCTAATTAAGCAGGCTTTTTTATACTTGGCATTAACAAATATGTTGATACAATAAGACATGCTATACGGTATTGAATCGATATTTTGTTGAAATAAAGAGCTATTTTGCTAACTGACCTTATGTGCAGCTGGCAAATTGTTCAGCTAGTAAATAGCACAACATCCTTCGTTTCGATACCATCAATAGCATCTGTAAACAGGGCTAGTTTACTACTACGAGGGACCGATTTACGACTCTCGACGCATACTAAGGAATAATAATGCGCAAAATTTCTCTACTTTTTACCCTAGCAGCAGGCGTACTACTTACCGCTTGTGCCGCTAAACCACCAATCGTGGCTCAAAACAAAACGGTTGTCGTTAATGACCAAACTTTCGTGCTTGGCGGATCGTACGATAAAGAAAAAAATAAACTGTTACTGACCGCTAATGGAGACCCAATCATGCAGGGTCGATTCCCGCCAATGACACCTACTCAACATCTTAATGCGAACTTTAAAGAAATGAAATTTAAAGGCGATTGTTACTTCGGTTCGGTACTCGGAGATCAGGGTGGAAGCTTTGGTGTTGTCGCTAGCATTATTCAATCGGCAAAATCGAGCACTGCAGATAAATGTGACATCTTTATCGATGGCACCAAGCAAGAAACACTGTACTTCTAATTAACCTGAACTCGGGATAAAAAATTGAACTAATCGCCCTCTTCGTGATCAGATCTTTCGACCAAGAAGGAACCAATCACGCAGAGGGCTTATGAATAATTTAGTGGATATATTTTGTGATG
>NZ_JACJFI010000208.1 GCF_014164505.1 Shewanella sp. SG41-4
TTCGCGTTCGCAGCTGCTCATTGACTTACTCGAATCACGCTGGCCACAAGAATTTTTGGTTAGATTAACCAAGGCTCAGCCGAGTAATATGTCGAAGTTACTTTCTGCACAAACTAACTCAATGGTAGTTTTCGATTTAGCAACGATTGATCTTCAGCAAGCGTATCAACTACAGCGTGTTATTGAACGTGAATATTGTGGTGTTCGTACTGTTTTTCTCAATTTCCCCAAACAAGTTGATGCAAAATTTTTAATTCACCCATCGACCACAACGGGCGTTTTTTATACCAATGCTAATTTAGCTGATGTCAGTAGCGGTTTAAATGAAATACTCAAAGGCCGCAGTGTAATCCCTCAAGATCTCTACCAATCGTTAATGAATATTAACCACGACGATGACAGTGAACAATTGACCATTCGTGAACGTGAAGTATTGCAAACTTTATTGTCTGGTAGCACTAATCTCGATATCGCTAATCAACTCTTTGTCAGTGAATCCACCATTAAAACACATCTATATCGTGCGTTTCGCAAAATTGGTGTGTCTAGTCGTGGTCAAGCCATTGCTTGGGCACAAACTCATATGCATGAGGTGAGAGTGTGAAAAATCTGTCAGTGATACTCATTTGCTTGATTGCGAGTCAGGCAATTTTGTTTAGTGATGCTATCGCTGATGATCGTAAAGATATTGACGTTAATGTCCCTGAGTTTACTAAAGCTAACATTGCGCCAACCACGGATAACGTAATCCCAGAATCCACCGCCTCAAAAGCTCAAGAGAATTTATTGCATTCAACTGAACCTGTTGTGAGTGTCAGTGATGCAAAACCTAAGCGTGAAGCTGATTTAATTGATGGGTTAATCTTAAATAGAGCCATGACAAGATTTGGCCACCGTTTTTATCGAGAATTTGTTAGCGCTTATCGTGATATCAATGGCATGAGCAACCACTCGGGGCTCACTGTTGTAGAACAAGCCACAGCAAGAAGTGGTAGTAAGATTTTAGTGTTGCATAATCGCAAGCCGGTTTTTGTGACGTTTTTATCCCCAGCATCGCGCAATATTGATGCACAAGCTAACATGGCAGCAAAGCGGGTAAATGCTTCCTTGTTGCAATATCAACGACAGGCAAAATGGGCGGCATTTTCAGACCCCGATCTTGCTCCTGATGAATTTTAGCAGGGAATGCATATGAAAAAATTATTACTAATCTTATCAATAACATCATTTAGTTTTCCCTTAGCCGCGACTCAACTGGTATATACCCCAGTTAATCCTGCGTTTGGGGGCAGTTACCTAAATGGTAGTTATTTGTTGGCGAATGCGTCCGCGCAAAATGATCACCAGTCTAGTTCGGGTTATGTCGCTCCTACTGCACTTGAACGTTTAGCGAGTTCGCTGCAATCGCGCTTAATGAGCCAACTGTTTAATGATGCGGCAAATGGTGGTGAAGGTTATTTAAAAAACCGATGACTTTGAAATAAACGTGGTCAATGAAGATGGATCTTTACTGGTTCATATCACTGATTTATTAACCGGCGAGACGACCATCATCGAAGTTGGTGGTATTGTCGGCGCATCAACAGGGGGCTAATCATGAAAAGACTATTGCTTAGCTTATTTATTTTATCTTTGAGCGCATGTTCTTCGATAAAAAGTGAATTCGACGGTATTGAAGCAACCACGAGTTTAATGCCAAAGGGCGATACTTATTATGATTTAGTGAGCTTGCCATCACCCCAAGGAAGTATGGTAGCCGCAGTATACGATTTTCGTGATCAAACGGGTCAATACAAACCTATACCTTCAAGTAATTTTTCAACTGCAGTGCCACAATCCGGAACGGCTTTCTTAGCTCAGGCGCTTAACGATTCAGCCTGGTTTGTGCCAGTTGAGCGAGAAGGGTTACAGAATTTACTGACCGAACGAAAAATTGTTCGTGCAGGGCTCAATGGTGACGCCAGTAAACTGCCACAATTAAACAGTGCCCAAATTTTAATGGAAGGTGGCATTGTTGCTTACGACACCAATGTTAAAACCGGTGGTGCAGGCGCTCGTTATTTAGGAATAGGTGCCTCTGGTCAATATCGTGTCGATAGCATAACGGTTAATTTACGCGCGGTCGATATCCGCACAGGCCGATTATTAAGCAGTGTGACAACGACTAAGGCTGTTATTTCAAAAGAAATTACAGCAGGCGTATTTAAATTTATTGATGCGCAAGAATTACTAGAGGCAGAAGCGGGCTACACCTCAAACGAACCAGTGAGTTTGTGTATTGCCGCCGCGATAGAAAGTGCGGTGGTGCATATGATTGCTGATGGTATTTGGAAAAGAGCTTGGAATTTACTTGACCCAGCATCTGGGGTAAAAAACTCAACACTACAAAAATATTGGTTAGAAGCACATACCGAAAACCAAGTATTAGAACGGATTAAGCAAAGTTAGTCGTAGTAATGCATGTGTATATCGATTGATAAATCACCAAAAAAGGATATCAAATGGATATCCTTTTTTGTTATCTTGTTTTGATTTAGTGTTGCGAACAATATTGATGATATTCAGTCAATTAATTATCAAAAACAGTGAATTATTTATCCGGATTAACCAAGCCACAATCGCGTTTTAGCCACATCGTTGATGTTAAGTGAAATCGTGTCTAAAACCGCTTCACTAATCGTTAATGTTCCTTGCATCAATTCATCTCGTCTAAACCAATACAAAGTGATTTGTTCGCCAAGGGTTCGACTTTGCAGTTGCTGTTCAAATTGACTGGTAACCTGCAAGTTGTCAGCGGCAATCAATAAATCACCTGCACTTAATCCCGCTTGATGTGCAGGACTGTGTTGGCTAACCGTTAGTATTTTTAACCCTAATGATTCCGCTTTTGTTTTAGCACCAAAACCAATTTTATAACCTGTAGCATCAGCACCACCCAAATCAGTTACGCCTTCACTTGCACGTAAACTCATATTAACGCCGACTTGAGCCAGTAATGTTTTTAGCGGCAAATCGTCCGTGTTGTCGAGATAAGCAAAGATATCGTCACAAGAGCGATTTAATAGCGTTTCAACAATCTGTTGGTGGCTGGACGATTCAGTACCAATACCCATCAAACCATATTGTTGCCAAAGTTGACGCATGACATCGTCTAAGCTGTGCTTTCCTTGGGTTTCAATGCGGATAGTTAAGTCTACAAACAAGGCAAATAATGCACCTTTGGTGTAATAGCTGACGATAGCATTAGCGGCATTTTCATCTTGTTTATAAAACTTAGTCCAAGCATTAAAGCTTGATTGTTTTAAGGTTTGTTTAAAACGACCTTCGCCTCGGTATACTCGAGTCATAATTTGACTGAGTAAAGTAAGGTAGCCTTTCTCATCGATACAATGAGATTTAAAGGTAATTAAATCATCGTAATATGATGTAATACCTTCATACGCCCACAATTGAGAAGTATAAGATTCTTGTGATAAATCAAATGGGGTAAATTCAGCTGGTTTAATCCGTTTAACGTTCCATGAGTGGAAATATTCATGGCTGCAAAGTGATAAATAAGTGCGGTAACCTTTATCCACTGCCGCATCGAGTGACAAAGGTAAATCGTTGCGAGAGCACATTAATGCTGTTGATGCTTTATGCTCTAAGCCGCCAAAACCATTATCCAAAACGGTAGTCATGAACACATAACGTTCAAACGGTGCTGGAGTGCCAAACAAATTGATTTGATATTCGCAAATCGCTTTTAAATCTTTAGCCAATCTATCCATGTTGGCTCTGTGTTTGCCACTGAGTACGATATCGTGTGGCACACCGGCAGCGAAAAAAGTTTCGATGGTGAGTTCACCCATTTCAACCGGATGGTCAATTAAGTCATCGTAGTTTTCAGCACTAAATTCACCAAAGCTAAATTGTTCACCTGATACTCTTGTCATGCTGGTGGCTAGCGTCCAATGAGCTAATTCTGCTAGAGCAGGTTTAGCAATGATAACCGTGTGTGGCTGAGACTCAAGACCATTAGCGGCTAGAAATACACTACTGCCATTAAAAAAACCATGGTTAGTGTCAAGGTGTGCCGTTCGAACCGACAAATCCCATGCATAGATTTGGTAGCACAAGCTAATGTGACTACCTTGGTTATTCAATTGCCACGTTTGTTTATCTAATTGAGTGACCGAAAGCGATTGTTGATTCTCTTTGGCATCAATTTCAATGATGTTCTTGGCAAAATCACGGATCATGTAGCTGCCAGGTAACCATGCTGGTAATGAGAAAATCTGAGATGGATTAGCGTTTATTAGGGTAAAGGTAACTTCAAATAAATGAGCTTTAGGGTCGACCGCATGAATATGATAATGCATAAAGAATTCCGAATGAGTGGCAAGTCGCAATCAAAACGATTGAGCTATAATAACCAATGCTGCCAAAATTGACTCACTTAAGCAAACGAATCCCATTTTAGGCAAAATATTACTCATAAAAAGCGTTTTTACTGGAGTGATAGTTCAAAGAGTTGATAGTATTATCAATAGCATCAATGCAGTTATCTAATGAGGGCATCCAAATGGCCGAAGAAACCATATTTAGCAAAATTATCCGCCGTGAAATTCCAGCGGATATTTTATACCAAGATGAATTAGTCACCGCATTTCGGGATATTGCTCCGCAAGCTCCTACGCATATTTTGATTATCCCTAACCATTTAATCGCGACAACAAATGATGTTAAAGCGTCTGATGAAAAAGCATTAGGACGGATGATAACAGTCGCGTCCAAACTTGCAGATGAAGCTGGTATTGCTGAAGACGGTTATCGCTTAATCATGAATTGCAATAAGCATGGTGGTCAAGAGGTGTACCATATTCATATGCATCTTTTAGGGGGTAAACCATTAGGCCCAATGCTGAGTCGTGGATAATGAAAATTAACAGTGATTTTTTCCCGTTAACTGAAGTTGCCACTCGGTTTGTAAACCAGTTAGCTCAATGCCGCCGATTAGGGCTTACCGTTCAAGAAGCCAGCGAGCATCATGTGTTAATTGAGTTGCCATACAGTCAAGATATAATAGGTTATCCAGACACCGGAGTGATTCACGGTGGGGTGATCACTACCTTGATAGATACAGCTTGCGGCACAGCAGTGGTATGCGCCATTTTGAAAAAGTATCAATCGCTAGAGTTGTCTCCAACATTGGATTTACGTGTCGATTACATGAAACCTGCAGAGCCTCATAAATCGGTTTATGCCTTTGCTGAATGCTATCGTTTATCGTCAAGCGTTGCCTTTACCCGCGCGATCGCATATCAAGACAGCATTGATGAACCTATCGCTCACGCGGTAGGTTCCTTTATGCGAATTAGTCCAGAAATGGTCGGTGAAGAATTTCGTCAAGTGTTAATGGGTAATTTACCGGGGGCTAAATCATGAGTGAGCCCATTAAAATAGAGACACAAAAGGGGTTGGATGTTCAAGATGTGGTTAAACGTGCCATTGAACTGAATGATTATAGTTACCTCCTTGAAAAAGTTCCTTACTCACAATTTATTGGTATGTCAGTGGCCCGTTTTGGTGACGAAATGGTTTTTAGACTGCCGGCTAAAGATGACAATATAGGTAATCCGATTTTACCTGCGATACATGGCGGAGTGATTGCTGGGTTTATGGAAATGTCGGCAATTGTGCAATTAATGGTATTTATGCAAGCCAAGAAAGTCCCTAAAATTGTTGATTTCTCAATTGACTATTTACGCGCAGGTTTGCATCAAGATACATTTGCAGAATGTAAAATTACTCGCCAAGGCCGCCGCGTGGCTAACGTCAGTATAAACTGTTGGCAAACTAATCGTAAACAATTGATAGCCACTGCCAGAGCGCACTTTTTGATAGATTAAGTCAACGCTTTACATTAACAAAAAATAAGGGAAGAGCATGAAAACAAGGTCAATATTTGTGTTCGTATCGGCGTTATTGCTTAGCGCCTGTGCGCACAACACAGCAGGTATTTCGGTTGATTCAAGTGGGCAGGTTAGAGTCGATAGCAGCTCATTTGCCAGCGATGTTAATGTTACAGATATTTCATCCGTTATGGTTGCCGATTTAATCAAAGCATCGGCATTAATTCAAAGCAAGTCGAGTACTGACTTACGTCTGCAATATAAATTCACTTGGTTCGATGCTAGTGGATTTACGGTTGAGGATGAAGCAAGTAGTTGGAAGTCGGTTAAATTGCATGGCAAACAGCAGATGCAAGTAGGTGCTGTAGCGCCCAATACACTGGCCACTCGATTCGAGATTTATGTGCGTGAAGCTTTCTCAAATTAAGCGCTACAATGCTGAGCTTGACGATAATTGATTAAAGAGATTTAACCAAAAGTTAATCAATTACATTGTTGAGTTATCAAATTGTATAGCTGCTCGTGTATTCATGTTGAAGTTAGTTTATAATCGTGACCGCCAAGGGGTGTTCAGTAAAACCTGAACTGAGATGTCTGTATGACGAACCCTTAGAACCTGATCCGGCTTATACCGGCGTAGGAATGGGCCACACTGTTATTATGTGCACCTCTTATTCGCTACTCTTGCCGGATCTCAAAATCACTATTTGAGGTCCTATGTTCACGAAAAATTCTACTAGGTTACACCAAACACCTATTGCCTTAGCGGTAATGGCAGCTTTAAGTGCGCCTATTGTTATGGCTAAAACGGCCGATGTTGAAACCGTCACCCCAGAATATGAAAAAATGGAAGTGATTGTTGTTAATGCTGACTTTAGTAATATCAGCCTTGATAAAATGCCTTCAAGCGTGACGGTTATTGATGCTCAGCAATTAGAAGACGAAGGGGCGCAACATTTTGAAGATGTGCTCAATTCTATCGCAAACTTTAACTGGTCTGGTGGCAGTTCTCGTCCTAAATATTTCCAAATCCGTGGTGTCGGTGAACAAGAACAATATCAAGGTGCACCTAACTCATCGGTTGGCTTTGTGGTCGACGACATTGACTTATCTGGCCTTGGCATGGTGTCGAGTATGTACGACATGCAGCAAGTTGAAGTCTTGCGCGGTCCACAAGGTACTCAATACGGTGCTAATTCGTTAGCTGGATTAATTTACTTAAAAAGTAATGACCCTACCGAATCATTTGAACATGGCGCAAAAGTCAGTTTAGGTGACGACAACCTTCGCACTCTTTCTGGTTTTAGTTCTGGTCCACTCAAAGACTCAGGTAAATTACTCTACCGAGTATCGTTAGAGCAACATAACCAAAATGGCTACCGCGACAACCTTTATCTTAACCGTGATGATACCAATGAGCGTGATGAGTTAACCGCGAGGGCTAAGTTCCGTTGGTACGCTACTGACGATCTTCAAGTTGATTTAACCTTATTACATGCCAACTTTGATAATGGTTACGATGTATGGACATTAGATAACAATCGCAGCAACACCTTAACTGACCAACCCGGCGTCGATACACAAAAAACCTCAGGTGCTGGGATTAAATTTATTTATTCTGGAATACAAACAGCCGATTTCACGTCGTTAACCTCATTTGCGCAAACCGAC
>NZ_JACJFI010000209.1 GCF_014164505.1 Shewanella sp. SG41-4
GCCGCAGATGCTGCATTAGGTGCATCGGGTATTGCCAATAAAGATTTGTACATGGCCGGATTGGGTTTAGGGGCTAATGTAGGCATTATTTTACCCTTTGGCCGCAGCCAGGAGTCTGAAGCTGATGTTGTCGGTCTTGAGCTAATGGCCAAAGCGGGTTTTAATCCAGCTCAAAGTGTTAATTTGTGGCAAAATATGGCTAAGGCTGGCGGCGCTCAAGGGCCGGAACTGTTATCGACTCACCCGTCACACAGCCACCGAATTGAAGACTTGCAAGCGGCACAGAAACAAGTGATGCCGCTTTATACACAGGCAAGAAAACAGTCTTTGACTGAGTGTAAAATTGCTCACGTTAAATAGCGTTTTTTGCCAACATTTACGAGGTTTATTGTGATAAACTCTCGTGCGAATTTTTTATGTTTATTGAGAGAAAATTATTATGTCAGATTTGTTCAGCACTATGGAACAGCATGCTAGCTACGGTGTAGGTCGTCAAATGGGCGAGCAACTAGCAGCAAATTCTTTTGAAGGTATTGATATCCCTGCTGTTCAAGCTGGTCTTGCTGATGCATTTACCGGTAAAGAAAGCGCAGTATCAATGGAAGAGCTTCAAGTTGCATTTACTGAAATTAGTCGTCGTTTACAAGAAGCACAAGAGTCTGCTGCAGAAGCTGCTGCTGCTGAAGGTGAAACATTCTTAGCTGAAAACGCTAAGCGTGACGATATTACGATAACTGAGTCTGGTCTTCAATACGAAGTGCTTGTGCAAGGCGACGGTGAAAAACCAACCTACGATTCAACGGTACGTACTCATTACCATGGTACTTTCATTAGTGGTGATGTATTCGACAGCTCTGTTGCTCGTGGACAGCCAGCTGAGTTCCCAGTATCAGGTGTTATCGCTGGTTGGACTGAAGCATTACAGTTAATGCCAGTTGGCACTAAGCTTAAATTATATGTACCGCATCACTTAGCTTACGGTGAGCGTGGAGCGGGTGCTTCAATCCCGCCTTATTCAGCTTTGGTCTTCGAAGTTGAATTGTTAGAAATTATCTAATTATAAAAAACGCCTAAGTTAACTTAGGCGTTTTTGTATATGCTGTTTTTGTGTTTACCTTTAGTTAACACTGGGAGAATTATATGACTGCAAAAGTGAGAATTGCTGTAGTTGGTGCCAGTGGCCGTATGGGCCGTACACTGATTGAATCTGCTAAACAGCAACAAGTGATAATACTTGGAGCAGCTATTGAACGTTCAGGTTCAAGCCTCATCGGTATTGACGCTGGTGTACTTGCTGGTGTTGGCGCGATGAATGTTGCCATTACCGATTCACTGGATAAAGTGGTCAACGACTTTGACGTATTAATTGACTTTACTTCACCAGAATCTTCGATTGTTCATCTTGATTGGTGCGCAAAAAATCACAAAGCCATTGTTATCGGTACTACAGGTTTCAACCATGCTCAAAAAGAGCAAATTAGTGCCTATTCAGAACAAGTTCCCGTGGTGTTAGCACCTAATATGTCTGTTGGTGTGAACGTGATGTGGAAGTTACTCGCACTTGCTACAGAAGTGATGGGTGATTATACCGATATCGAAATAATCGAAGCACATCATCGTCATAAAAAAGATGCTCCGTCAGGTACCGCACTTAAAATGGGCGAAATTATAGCCCAAACATTAGGTCGTGATTTAGAGCAATGTGCAGTATTTGGACGTGAAGGCATTACCGGTGAGCGTGATCCTAATACCATTGGTTTTGCAACAGTTCGTGCCGGTGACATTGTCGGTGAACACACTGCTATGTTCGCTGACATAGGCGAGCGGTTAGAAATAACCCATAAAGCATCGAGTAGAATGACCTTTGCTAATGGGGCTATGAGGGCGGCTTTTTGGCTCTCAGATCAAAATGCAGGTCTGTATGACATGCAACAAGTATTAGGGTTGAACTAGATAATAAAAACACCATTCGTTGGTGTTTTTTTTTGAAAACAATCCTACAAAATATAGACGTAAAAACGAATTTCTTATACAATCGCTAGAATTTGTCAAAATTTCGTAAATTAACGAAAATTGATATTTTAGTACAAAATAAAAACACATAATTTTAAGTGGCTTGGCTCTTTTCTGGAGGTCGCGTTGACACAGTCTGCCTTACTCGTACTCGAAGATGGATCAGTATTCTCTGGCACCGCAATTGGTGCTACCGGTATCTCTGTTGGTGAAGTGGTATTTAATACTTCAATGACAGGTTATCAAGAGATCCTTACAGATCCTTCATATTCACGCCAAATAGTAACATTAACCTATCCTCACATCGGTAACACAGGTACTAATGATGAAGACACAGAATCGGATTCGGTTCATGCATGTGGCTTAATTATTCGTGACTTACCGCTTATGGCGAGTAATTTCCGCAACCAACAATCATTAAGCGATTATTTAAAAGCGAATAATGTAGTTGGTATTGCTGATATTGATACCCGCAAACTAACTCGAATTTTGCGTGAAAAAGGCGCCCAAGCCGGTTGTATTATGGTCGGCGACCTAGATGAAGCGAAGGCACTGGCAGCCGCGAAAGCGTTCCCAGGGCTAAAAGGCATGGATTTAGCCAAAGAAGTGACTACCGATAAAGCTTATACATGGCGTAACGGTAGCTGGAAATTAGTCGGTGGTTTACCGTCTGAAACACCAGCAGCGGAACTTAAATATAAAATTGTCGCGTACGATTACGGTGTAAAACGTAATATTTTACGTATGTTGGTTGACCGTGGTTGTGATGTGACGGTAGTACCAGCGCAAACACCTGCTGCAGATGTACTTGCCATGAACCCTGATGGGATTTTTCTGTCAAATGGTCCTGGCGACCCTGAGCCATGTGATTATGCTATTACTGCTATCCAGCAAATATTAACCACTGATATTCCAGTGTTTGGTATTTGTTTAGGTCACCAGTTACTTGCATTAGCCTCTGGTGCGAAAACCTTAAAAATGAAGTTTGGTCACCATGGTGCAAACCATCCAGTGAGCAATGTTGAAAATGGTCGCGTGATGATAACCAGTCAAAACCACGGTTTTGCTGCTGATGAAACCACATTGCCAGCTAATATCAAGGTGACGCATAAGTCGTTATTTGATGGTTCATTACAAGGTATTCACCTAACGGATAAACCAGCATTTAGCTTCCAGGGACACCCTGAAGCGAGTCCTGGGCCAACCGATGCCGCACCGCTGTTCGATCATTTCATCGAGCTAATTGAACAATACCGTCAGCACGCCAAGTAGTTATCTGGGAGAAGACAGAAGCAATGCCAAAACGTACAGATATAAAAAGTATTCTTATCCTAGGTGCCGGACCAATTGTTATTGGTCAGGCGTGTGAGTTTGATTATTCAGGTGCGCAAGCTTGTAAAGCACTTCGTGAAGAAGGCTATCGCGTTATTCTGGTCAACTCTAATCCAGCAACGATTATGACCGACCCTGAAATGGCCGATGCAACTTATATCGAACCAATTCATTGGGAAGTGGTACGCAACATCATCGCCAAAGAACGTCCAGATGCAATTCTACCGACAATGGGTGGGCAAACTGCACTGAACTGCGCACTTCAGCTTGAAGCAAAAGGCGTACTAAAAGAATTTAATGTTGAAATGATTGGTGCTACAGCGGATGCGATTGATAAAGCTGAAGACCGTAGTCGTTTCGACAAAGCGATGAAATCCATTGGTTTAGACTGCCCGCGTGCGGGTATTGCTCATAACATGGATGAAGCTTATGGCGTATTAGATATGGTGGGCTTCCCTTGTATCATCCGTCCGTCTTTCACCATGGGTGGCAGTGGCGGTGGTATAGCCTACAACAAAGAAGAGTTTGAAGAGATTTGTTCTCAAGGCTTGGACTTGTCGCCAACTAACGAATTATTGATTGATGAATCATTAATTGGTTGGAAAGAATATGAAATGGAAGTGGTTCGTGACCGCAACGATAACTGTATTATCGTGTGTACTATCGAAAACTTCGATGCGATGGGTGTTCACACAGGTGATTCAATTACCGTAGCACCGGCACAAACGCTAACCGATAAAGAATATCAATTAATGCGTAACGCTTCGATAGCGGTATTGCGTGAAATTGGTGTTGAAACCGGTGGCTCAAACGTACAATTTGGTATTTGTCCTGATACTGGCCGTATGGTCATTATTGAGATGAACCCTCGAGTATCTCGCTCATCAGCATTAGCGTCTAAAGCAACGGGTTTCCCGATTGCTAAAATCGCGGCTAAATTAGCCGTTGGTTTTACGCTTGACGAGCTAAGCAACGATATTACTGGTGGTAAAACACCTGCATCGTTCGAGCCTGCTATTGATTATGTTGTTACCAAAATTCCACGTTTTAACTTTGAAAAGTTTGCCGGTGCAAATGACCGTCTAACGACTCAAATGAAATCTGTGGGTGAAGTAATGGCCATTGGCCGTACTTTCCAAGAGTCATTACAAAAAGCGTTACGTGGCCTTGAAGTGGGTCGTAACGGTTTTGATTCTCTGGTTGATTTACAATCACCAGAAGCGATGCAACGTATACGTCATGAATTAAAAGAGCCAGGTTGTGACCGTATTTGGTATATAGCCGATGCATTCCGTGCAGGGTTAAGCCGCGATGATATCTTCACTCTGACTAACGTTGATCACTGGTTTCTCGTTCAAATCGAAGATTTGGTTACCCAAGAAGCTAAAGTGGCTAAGCTTGGTATGTCAGGTTTAGAGCAAAACTACTTACGCCAATTAAAACGTAAAGGTTTCTCTGATTTACGTTTAGCTGATGTATTAGGTGTGAGTGAAGGCGAAATTCGTAAACTACGTCATCGCTATGAAATTCACCCTGTTTATAAACGTGTCGATACTTGTGCCGCTGAATTCTCAACGGATACGGCTTACATGTACTCAACGTATGAAGAAGAATGTGAAGCTAACCCATCGAACCGTGACAAAATCATGATTCTGGGTGGTGGTCCTAACCGTATCGGCCAAGGCATTGAGTTCGATTATTGCTGTGTTCATGCTGCATTAGCGCTACGTGAAGACGGTTATGAAACCATCATGGTTAACTGTAACCCTGAAACGGTATCAACCGACTACGATACATCTGACCGTTTATACTTCGAACCTGTAACGCTAGAAGATGTGCTCGAAATTGTGCGTATCGAAAAGCCAAAAGGCGTAATCGTACAATATGGTGGTCAAACTCCGCTTAAACTAGCGCGTGAATTAGAAGCAGCAGGCGTACCTATTATCGGTACTAGCCCTGATGCGATTGACCGTGCTGAAGACCGCGAGCGTTTTCAACAAGCGATTCAACGTTTGAACATGAAGCAACCAGAAAATGCGACAGTGACAACAGTTGAAAATGCTGTGATTGAAGCTGAAAAAATTGGTTATCCGCTAGTTGTACGTCCGTCCTATGTGTTGGGTGGCCGTGCGATGGAAATCGTATACGACAAACAAGATTTACTACGCTACTTCAATGAAGCGGTTAAAGTATCTAATGCATCACCAGTATTACTTGATCACTTCTTAGATGACGCGATTGAGGTGGATATTGATGCTGTATGTGACGGTGAAACTGTCGTTGTTGGCGCCATTATGGAGCACATTGAACAAGCAGGTGTCCACTCTGGAGACTCTGGTTGCTCATTACCGCCTTACACATTGAGTGCTGATATTCAGGCTAGAATGCGCGACCAAGTGTCTAAATTAGCTTTTGAATTAGGCGTGATCGGTTTGATGAATGTGCAGTTTGCGGTTAAAGATAACGAAATCTATATGATTGAAGTTAACCCGCGTGCCGCTCGTACAGTACCATTTGTGTCTAAAGCGACTGGCGTGCCGCTAGCTAAAATTGCAGCACGAGTGATGGCTGGCCAAAGCTTGATTTCGCAAAACTTTACTAAAGAAGTCATTCCACCTTATTTCTCGGTAAAAGAAGTGGTATTACCGTTTAATAAGTTCCCAGGAGTTGATCCGCTATTAGGCCCAGAAATGCGCTCAACCGGTGAAGTAATGGGTGTGGGTGATACTTTTGCTGAAGCTTATGCAAAAGCACAGCTTGGTGCGACATCTGAAGTGCCTAAGTCGGGCCGTGCGTTATTATCTGTGCGCAACAGTGATAAAAAACGCGTTGCTGATTTAGCTTCTAAGTTGATTGAGTTGGGTTATGAAATAGATGCTACTCATGGCACTGCCATTATATTAGGTGAAGCAGGGATTAATCCTCGCTTAGTTAATAAAGTGCATGAAGGTCGTCCACACATTCTTGATCGTATCAAAAATGGTGAATATACCTACATTGTTAACACTACGGAAGGTCGTCAAGCAATTG
The DNA here is from genome assembly GCF_014164505.1 of Shewanella sp. SG41-4. Taxonomy (GTDB): domain Bacteria; phylum Pseudomonadota; class Gammaproteobacteria; order Enterobacterales; family Shewanellaceae; genus Shewanella. The sequence goes on from NZ_JACJFI010000209.1 coordinate 6,376, forward strand.
AAGACTCACGTCAGATCCGTCGTGGAGCATTGCGCTATAAAGTGAATTACACTACGACATTAAATGCTGCTTTTGCGACGTGTTTAGCGCATTCTGCAGATGATCGAATCAAGGTGACTTCTTTACAAGAGTTACACAAACGCATTAAAAGTTAATTTTTATTGTGCGTTAACGATTAAGGTCGCCTTTTGGCGACCTTTTTTATGACATTTTGATGATGGATGACTAGCAAGTCTTTAAAAGCTTAGGTAAGCTATCAAACATCATCAATAAGATGCATCCTAGATACGCACGCTAAGTCGATTGCGTACTTCCAACTGAATTTTTACTGTGTTGACTTATCGTCAGCACGGGATGCTTTTGTTTTTAAAGGAGACAAAGACATTATGAGTAAGGTCCCAATGACAGTAGTTGGCGCAGATCAATTACGTAAAGAACTTGAATTGTTAAAGTTCGATCGCCGTCCAAAAATTACTGAAGCAATTGCTTCAGCACGTGAGTTAGGTGATTTAAAAGAAAATGCTGAATATCATGCTGCCCGCGAAGATCAGGGAATATGTGAAGCGCGTATTCGTGACATCGAAGGCAAGTTATCTAACGCTCAAATTATTGACGTCACAAAATTAGAAAATACTGGCCGAGTTATTTTTGGTACAACAGTGACTATTTTGAACATAGATACTGATGCTGAAGTGACATATCGCATAGTGGGTGATGACGAGGCGGATATTAAACAAAATTTAATTTCAGTTAATTCACCGATTGCGCGTGGATTAATTGGTAAAAGTGAAGGCGATGAAGTATCGATTACCACTCCTGGTGGCTTGACTGATTATGAAATCTTAACGGTTAAATATCTTTAAGTTTGGTGAGCAAACTAGTGTGTTTTATGTTTAGCAGTATATTTTAGCTATGGTATTAAACTAACTGCTTAAGTATTAATCATACTGTTATGCTCACCCAATATTGATATAAATGACTAATAGCCTGACATAGCACTAAATAGAATACTGTTTAGTGCTTTTTTATACCCACCATAGACATAGTTAGTGTATTAAAGCTCATAAAACATGTAAAAAGATTAATTTGCAGATTAAAGGTGCAATAGATACTATCGTCTCAGTTTACATTGTTGCTACATTTACCGTATGGGTAACAATATTAATTGAAT
>NZ_JACJFI010000020.1 GCF_014164505.1 Shewanella sp. SG41-4
TGACGAATTACTAACGCCGTCCAATGCGTTTGAATAATCGAAATGTGATTGCGTGTTTTTCACCTAATACGAAGGATTGCTGCTGCGAATACATCAGCTTAAATATTTATCTCCATCTTCTTTAGTTTACCTACGATGTCTAATTAAACGAGTAAGCATCGAGTGCTAACAATTCATATTCAACGTCTTGATGTATTTTTTGGGTAATACCTCTATCACTTGCCCCTAGCACTGCAATAAGCGGTAAAAAATGTTCCTGAGTCGGATGGTTAAACTTAGCAAATGGTGCGAGTTGTAAGTAGTTCAACAATGATTCGGTATCATTACTCAAGAGTTTTTCTTCAACCCACGTTATGAATTGATTCATCATATTAACGCCATTTGGTGTTTTAGGCTGACGAAATACTTCACCTAAATTATGGCTTATTCCACCAGAACCTAAGATGAGAATATTATCGTGTTTTAATGATGTGAGTAGCTGTCCGTATCGATAGTTTTGTGCCGCCCCAACACGGGTGTTAATTGATATTTGTACGATAGGAATATTTGCTTGTGGGTACATCAATCTAAGTGGGATCCACACACCATGATCCCAACCATGTGTTGGATCTAAATTGACCTTGATTCCAGCGTGGATAAACATGTTGGCAATTTGCTGAGCCAATGCGGGTTCACCCGGTGCAGGGTAGTGAATTTGATACAGTTCATCAGGGAATCGATAGAAATCATGAACGGTTTGTGGTTGCGCTCCTGCGGTAATCACCACATCGTCAGTGACATCTAAATGGGCAGAAAACACCACAATAGCTTTAGGTGTAGGCAATTGTCGGCCTAATTGTTGTAAAAAACGTGATGTTTTACTATTTTCGACAGCCATCATAGGAGAGCCGTGCGAAATAAACAGAGGTTTTTGATGTTGTTGCATATTAAGTATTCTCGTTTAATATCATTTACTACGAGTTTATTGTGAACTCAAATAACCATTTTTAAAAGAGTTTCATCATCATTCTGAATTCGTCAGTAATTGTCGCAAAGAATGTCTGAGTTGCTTGAATACCGGTTCATGACTGTAGCGATGGTGTTGTATAACATCCACATTTGCTTGCCAACCAATCTCTTTAAATTCAGACGGTAACAATACCAATTGACCGCTATTTACATAGTCATTGGCAATATGGTTGGGCAGTAAACACCAACCATGCCCCTGCAACGCAAGTTCGAGCAAAATATAGTAATTGTCGGCGTACCAGGCATCTGGGCTAATGGCGAATTGAAAACTACTGGATTTAGTATTTCGTGAACGGATCAAGAGTTGGCGGTGTAATTTTAAATGGGCTAAATTATCACACACCTGCTGTGCTAATGGGTGAGTACTAGCCACATACATTTCAAACTTAATTGACCCGATTGATTCAAAATCAATGTGAGTCGGGATGGTTAACTCGCTGAAAATAATCCCTGTGACGGCCCGTTCAGTGTCAATCATATCGATAATATCAATGCTTGAAGCCGTTAAAAACTCAAGCGTGATAGTCGGAAATTTAACTTCTAATTCATTAATAATATTGGACAGTTTTTGCAGTGGGATCCCTTCATCTAAACCAATCGTCAGCTCTGATACTGCTTGTTGATCTAAACTTTGGGCACAATTGCGCAGACGTTGATGCTGGCTGAGTAAAACTTGGGCGTGGGGCAGTAGTTTTTTACCTGCGGGTGTCAATTGTGGGTAACGTCCGCTGCGATCAAATAATTCGCTATTGCAGTCAATTTCAAGGTTTATCACATGCTGACTGATAACCGATTGGGCTTTATTTAGGCTTCTAGCTGCCGATGAAAAAGACCCTGTGTTGACTGTCACCACGAACGCTTCAAGCTGTTCAATACTATACATATCGCTTTTACCGATACTTACTAACTTTAATGTATCTTTATATTGGATGAAAATAGTCAAAACGTCACCATTAAATAGAGATAAAAATGCAACGTAGAGAAAGAGTGTTCCATGCAGTGTCTTTTGAACTTATTGCAATGGCTATTATGGTGCCAGCAAGTGCCATATTGATTGAAAAAAATCCAGTAGATATGTTACTGGTGAGTATAGGGTTGACGCTGTTTGCAGTGCTTTGGAATTATGTTTATAACCTGCAGTTTGATAAATGGGTTGGCCCAAATAGAGTTGATCGTAAGATTGGCATGAGAATTTTACATACTCTGGGTTTTGAAGGCGGCATGTTATTGGTCACTATTCCTGCGGTGTCATGGTATTTATCATTAAGTCTACTGGACACCTTGGTGCTTGAAGCTGGAGTACTGAGCTTTATTCTGATTTATACCGGGGTATTTAACTGGCTTTATGATGTGTACCAACCGTACCAAAAATGGTTTGTTAATCTGGCTATTTAATTTTGCATCCTAGTGTAGCTCAGTCAGTACCGTTTAATTTAGCACCGTTTAATTTAATGCAGCTTAAGTTGGTGCAGTTTAATTAGTGCAGTTTAATTAGTGCAGCTTGTTAGTCAGGCTTTAAAGTGAATTAAGTATTGATGAAACAAATGATTTAATTACCAAGCAACATTTATGTTCTATTACTGTCATAGTGGCTGTGGCATCATAATGCGAGAGTAATGATCAGCTGGATGTTAAAAGTGAAAACTTACCGCCTAATTTACGCTGCCGTGGTTATCGCCAGTATGCCGATGTTCATCCCCCCTTTGATGGCAGATACGCTCGCGCCGTTTACCAGTGATGGTTGCAGTGCATTTCCTGATGGCACTTTTGAACAAGGCGAATTATGGTTAGCGTGTTGCCAAAAACATGACTATGACTATTGGAAAGGCGGCTCATTTGATGAACGCCTCACATCAGATAAAGCCTTACGTGCCTGTGTGGCGAATGTGGGCCAACCGCAAATTGCTTTATTGATGTTAGCTGGCGTAAGAGTGGGTGGTTCGCCATATTTGCCCACTCAATTTCGCTGGGGTTATGGTTGGTCATACCCAAGAGATTACGGTGCATTAACTAATGATGAACGCATATAAGTCGAGCGCTTAGCACCACAAAACCATCAGTAACTTAACTGTTTTCCTTAGACAAACTGTTTACGTTACTTATTATTAAAATGTATTAATATTAGTGACTAAGTACGTAAGTCGAAGTGTTTTTTTGGTGCAGATATTAATAGGCTTTGTCATTACCTCAAGCTAATATAAGTCATTCTGTTTTACCGTAAATTGGAAACGCTACAAAATGAAGCACTCAGATAAGGGCATACGTGCGGTTGCGGTACTTGAAGCATCCAAAGGCCTATTGTCTTTACTGGTGGCAGTTGGTCTACATGAATATGCCGGTCAAAATTTGTCAATATTAGCAATAAAACTCGTCACTCAGCTACACCTAAACCCAGCGAGTCATTACCCTGGTATTTTTATTTCAGCAGTGGGTTCAGTATCGCAATCTAGTCTGACGTTAATGGCGTTTGGTGCGGCCGTATATACATCGGTGCGCTTTATTGAAGCCTATGGTTTATGGCATAACATGCGCTGGACCCAATGGTTTGCACTGCTTAGTGGCGCAATCTATTTACCTTTTGAGCTTTATGAAATGATGAGTCATTTTAGTTTACTGAGTGTGATTGTGCTGCTGATTAATCTTGTGGTGGTTATGTATATGTATTTTTTATTGTTTCCTCAAAGAGCATCAATATGAGATTTGCTTCAATGTTCATTTAAACAGATTAAGATAACAGTATTAACAGAGTTTAATGGCCAGCGGTTGATCCATTAAGTGGTAATGTTAGTATAAATACTCACTAACATTGACGATGAGTTAGCGAAATCTCAATTAATTGACTCGAAATGATTTATTTGACCTGAGTTTATTACGTTAATTTATGTAGACATTCGATAAAGTTATTTATTTTATTAAATCAATTTATTTGAATGGAGACCCGTTTTATTAGTGGTGTAATATTTGTGTTAACAGTGTGTGCGGTTTTCGTTGTGGTCATAAAACGACGCTAAAAAAGCGCTGAGATACACTATAATCAACAGATTAACAATAAAGCCTTTTTATTGTTAATCTTGCTGGCTTGTAATCACCATTTATACAAATGCTGTAATGTTATGACTAATTAATTCTACTTTACGAGGAATAAAATGACTGACATCGATATTGGTATAAAAAAAGATGATCGACTAAAAATAGCCGAAGGTTTAAAAAGTTTATTGGCTGACTCTTATACGCTTTATTTGCAAACCCATAATTTCCATTGGAATGTCACTGGCGTACATTTTCGCGAGTTACATTTAATGTTTGAAGAGCATTACACGGAACTTGCTGTAGCGGTAGACGACATTGCCGAACGTATCCGTACTTTAGATGTGGCAGCACCAGGCACTTATAAAGAATTTGCGCGCTTGAGTTCAATTAAAGAAGTAGAGGGCGTTCCGAGTTCTGCTGATATGGTGGACTTACTGACCAAAGGCCATGAGCAAGTGGTGAAAACATCGCGTCAAGTGCTTAAGTTAGCCCAAGCTGCTGATGATGAGTCAACGGCTTCATTAGTGTCTGACCGTATGCGTATACATGAAAAAACCGCGTGGATGCTAAGAGCGACTCGCAAGTAAGCTAGAAGTAATCGTTATTGAACGATGTGTTAAAATTACGCGCTACATTCAAACCGCTGGTTAAACCCTAGCGGTTTTTTAACTTTTATACTATCAGGTGAAGAAATTTATCGATTCAACAGGTTAAAAACGCTAATGTAGCATTTTAATTTTTGAAGCAGCCATTGTGACCAATAACTTAGCCCTTACTGAACTCGCGGCGCATTTGTTTGCACAGCGAAATATCACCAATCCCCATTCTCATTTTGCTTCTGTCGTTCCTCAAAGTATTGACGATGCAATTCAAGTCCAACAACTGATGGCTAGCCTTAATGGCAGTGTTGCAGGTTGGAAATGTTTAGTGCCACAAGCCAATGGCCAATTAATAGTGGCTCCCATTTTAGCCGACGCGGTAATGGGAAGTGCAGATTGTGGCATTATTGCCAGCATGAAAGATCAGCAGGCCATGGCGCTTATCGAACCAGAAATTGCTTTTATCCTTGGGCAAGATATTGAGCCTCATCGGCAGTACAGCAACAGTGACGTTGACCAAGCCATTTCATCAACTCACATGGCACTAGAGCTTATTCAAAATCGTTTTAATAAAGACGACCAACCGAGTTTTTATCAAAAACTAGCCGACGGCCTAAGTAATCAAGGGGTCTATATTGGCCCCGAAATTGATAAGTCTGTAGCGTATTCTGCAAGCCATATTAATGTGTCGGTTATTGAAAACGACAACATAGATATGGCGCAACGATTTGCAGGTGAGCAGCCTTGTCAGTTACCGCAAAGTCCGCTGTATTGGTTAATTAACTATTTATCTGGGCTTGGTGTTACGTTAAAGGCTGGGCAAGCGATTATTACTGGCTCTTATTGTGGCGTGGTCAAGGTTCCGTTGGGGCAAAAAATAACCATTGAATATCAAGATATTGGTCAGTTTGATGTGACCTTTTTTGACGGGTTGAGTCAGTGAATTAGTGGGCAAGTGAAGTGAACTCTCCATATAAAAAAAGCGCCTAGGGCGCTTTTTTTGTTAATCGTTAACCTTGTTGTAACTGTTCAAAAAACTCTTCTAACTGCTGATTAACCGTTTGAGTATCGCCCGTTGCTTTAAGGTAAGAGCGTAAGCCAATAATATTCACTTGCAGTTTTTTGGCTGTTAGGTTTTTATCAAGCGTTGCAGGCAGATCACCTTTAGCTTGAGCTTCACCAATAATGGTGGCAAAACGATGCTCAACCCGGGTCAGTATGTCTTTGGCGATGTCTAAGGTTTCTTGATGCGATTCATCGAGTTCAGCTAAGGTTCTCATCACCATACACAACTCACTCGCTACATTTTCACCACATGGCACGATTAAGCCACGTAAATACTGTTTTAAGCCATCCCAAGCGCTGTCATGTTGCTGCAATATAGTGTTCAAATGACTGTCGGATGTTTGCGCATAATGAATCAATGTTTGATTAAATAAGTCTGCTTTACTACCAAATGCGGCATAAATACTACCTGGACGCATGTCCATGACAGTTTGAATTTCTCGCGTGGATGTCGCTAAAAAGCCCTTCTGCCAAAACAGATTCTTTGCTTTTTCAAGTACGTCTTCGCGATCAAATTTTGAAATATTAGCCATTACATCCTCTTTGGTTAGAAGCCTATTTTACGTTAACCCTATGAGGTAAGGCCAGTACCTTTTGGCAATTTTTTAACCATAGCGGCCAATGGCAGTGATTATTGATAATTATGGACGTGAAATGAACTATTACTATTTGAGCAAACAAAGACAATTCAACCACAATGGAACATCCTATGAGATCCTTTGAATTATACAACGGTGACCGGAAAAACGCAGTGGATAACTTGAGTTGTGTTGTGATATTGGCGTTGAACCAGTCGTGATGAAATGGTGCTATTTTGATGTTGGTGTTGTAATCGAGCTATTGTAATGGCGTTTTTTAAAGGAAAAAGCGGAATTGAAATAGCTAATTCAATTCCGCTTTAAAAGCTAACCGCTAAAGTTACACTTAAGTGAAATCTATCGTAGAAATTGCCCTAATAATGGCTAAGACCAAACCCCTTTTTCGGTTTTACCTTGAATTTCTACATCAGCCAATTTGAATTCAGGCTTGTTAGTGGTTTTAAGTTTAACTTGATAATCGCGAGTTAAATTTACGATGGTCGGGGTTAACAGCATTATGGCGCTGATGTTCACGACCGTCATTAATCCTAGCGCCATGTCGGCCATGTTCCACACTTCTTTTAACGAGGCGTTGGCTCCCCAATACACCATGCCTAAATACAATAGTGTGTAGATGGTGCGGCCATAGATGTTATCGAGTTTAAACAGATGCAAGTTACTTTCTGCGTAGGCGTAGTTGGCCACTACAGACGTAAAAGAGAATAGGGTAATAATGATGGCAACAAACATATCGCCGCTTATTCCCATATGGTAAGTCATGGCGTTTTGAGTGATCCGAATACCTTCCATGTCACTGCCAATACTGCCTTTAGCCAATAAAATTACAATGGCAGTACAACTACACAACACCATAGTGTCAATAAACACCCCAAGCATTTGCACGTAACCTTGCGCAACAGGGTGATTGGGAACCGGTGTGGCACCCGCTGCTGCATGGGGTACACTACCGGCACCTGCTTCATTAGAATACAAACCGCGTTGAATACCATTTTTAATGGCTGCACCCAGTGCACCAGCCGCTGCTTCATTTAACCCAAAAGCAGAGTTAATAATATCCATCAATACCCCAGGGACTTGTTGGATATTAATAATGGTGACGGTTACTGCTGCCAAAATAAATGCTAAGCCCATAAACGGCACCACGAACTCGGCAAAACGAGCAATGCTACGAAGGCCTCCCATAACGATGATGCCAGCAATAAAGGTTATTACCGCCCCAGAATATACAGGCGAAATTTCGAAAGTGTGGTTGAGTGCGTCGGTGATGGTGTTGGCTTGCATGGCACTGAAACTAATGCCGTAACCAAGGAATAAACATAATGCGAATAGTACCGCTAACCAAGGTTTATTCAGTCCTGCGCGGATATAATAGGCGGGGCCTCCTCGGTATTCTTTATGATCGTCGCGCACCTTATACAACTGACCTAAAATGCTTTCAGCAAAGCCAGTCGCCATACCCAATAGCGCAATAACCCACATCCAAAATACCGCGCCGCTACCACCGAGTGATATGGCCATGGCGACACCGGCTAAATTACCGGTACCGACACGGGCTGACAAACCTGTACACAAGGCTTGATACGAGCTAATGCCCGATTTGTCACTTTGAGTACTGCCTTTCATTACCTTAAACATGTAACCAAAATGGCGAAGTTGAATAAATCTTAATTTCAATGAAAACCATATACCGGCAAATACCAATATATAAATGAGTACTTGGTACTCGCCCCACAACACATTGTTGGTGAGCGATATAATGTCATTAATCATTGAACAACTTCCTTTTATTGAGTCTTCTCTTTATTATTAGAGTTTGTTGTTAAGAGTCTTTTAAAGTTTGTTGATGTTGACGTTTATCTTTTCGATAAATGGATCCCTGCCAACATACAACGAACAGAACCGCCGGCCATTTCTATAGCCGATACGTTTAATGGTAGCAGAGTCACGCTTTGAGTGAGTAACGCAATTTGCTCATGTGTTAAGGCATCAAAAGCACGTTGTGATAATGCTAAAAAACGACCTTGTTTCGACTGTAACTCTAATGCATTACCACAAAAATGACGAATTTGATCTTCGGTTAAGTTAATAATCAACCGGCCACTGTCTTCAAATCGTTGAATAATTTGCTGACGACGTTGAGTGTCCTTAATCATATCGAACCCAGCCATGACAAAATCACTGCCAATACACATCAATACATTGGTGTGATAAACCGGTATTCCTGCTTCATCTTGCGCATCAAACACCATTGGCTCAAAATTAAATTGGGTACAAAAACGCTCGAGCACTAATGAATCGGTACGTTTGGAGCGAACCGCATAAGCCACTCGTTCAACATGATCGAGAACCATGGCACCAGTACCTTCAAGATAAATGTTGTCGTATTCTAAGCCTGAATAATCGATAACATCCTGGACTCTATATTGCTGTTTGAGCAAATCGATGATGTCAGTTCGGCGCTCTTTACGGCGATTTTTAGCATACATAGGATAAATGGCAACATGACCGCCAAGATGGGTCGAAAACCAATTGTTAGGAAACACCGAGTCTGGTGTTTCTGTGGTGGTATCTTCAAAAACGTGCACTGTGATACCAGCAACTTGTAATAGTTGCTGAGCTTCTGTCACTTGATCATAAGCTTGTTGCGATAGTTGCAGAGCATCTTCGGCCATTTCATGGCTTTGATAGCTGTTATCTGGCAATGTTTCAGGGTTAGGGCTGAAATGATGTGGACGGATCATCACCACCACTGATGGCGCTTGAGGGTTAATGGCCATTATTCACCTACTGCCAAGCGACTAGCTTGAGATGCTGGGGTTAATAAACCAAATAAATCCCGAGGGTTTTCTTGGTTTGTGAGTAACTCGAGTTGCTGATGACCCTGTTGCTGCATAATTAAATCATGTACATATCGTAATGCGGAAAAGTCTTCAATTGCAAAGCCGACACCATCAAAAATAGTCAGCTGTGAATCATGAGTGCGACCTTGTTGCTCGCCGCGAATAACGCGATACATCTCTGTTACGGCAAAGGTTTCATCTAATTGCTGGATATCACCTTCAATACGAGTTTGTGGCTCATATTCCACAAACACATCGGCACGCAATAGTAAGTCTGCTTCAAGTTCTGTTTTGCCCGGGCAATCGCCGCCAATAGCATTAATGTGCACACCATCACGCACCATTTTGCTGGTTAAAATAGTAGCATTACGTTTATCGGCAGTGCAGGTGGTGATCATATCTGCACCTTCGATAACACTTTCGGCAGAATCACATAATGTAAGAGTGATGCCTTGATCTGCTAGGTTATGCTGGCATTTAGCCATTGCGCTTGGATCAATATCGTAAATTCTGACATTGGTAATGCCTAACACCACTTTACAGGCCAAAATTTGGAACTCAGATTGAGCTCCACAACCTATCATCGCTAATGTTGTGGCGCCGCGTGGGGCCAAGTATTTTGCCATCATGGCCGAGGTTGCCGCGGTACGAAGCGCGGTGAGTATGGTCATTTCAGACAACATTACAGGATAACCACTTCCCACATCAGACAACACGCCAAAAGCGGTGACAGTTTGTAAACCGATATGGGTGTTTTTAGGGTGGCCATTGACGTATTTGAAGCTAAATTGTTGTTGATCACTGGTTGGCATTAGCTCAATCACGCCGTCAGTTGAGTGGCTAGCGAAACGTGGCGATTTATCAAATGACTCCCAACGACGATAATCTTGTTCTATATAGTCCGTTAATCCTAATAGAAACGCCTCAGTGCCAACGTGTTTTAGTAAAGCTAACATGGCTGTGACACTGACAAAGGCAACATTTGAAGACTTTTTATTGATGGCTATATTCATTATATTAATCACTTTAGTTGACACGTTTGGTCATGTTGACCAAACGCTAAATAATACTGTGATTAATGATATCGAGTGCCTTTGCTAAACAAAATGCTATTATGTTGTAATAATTTAACTATTATTTGTCATAATGCTGGGTTGTATAATACAAAATGACAATTGTTCGCTTAATAAGGTCTTAACGCAATGCAACCACCACATCAATCTTCTCATCCTTATTTATATGATTCGCTCGATAAGCAACTCATTTCTATCCTGCGCAAAGATGCAAGAGCGTCAATTTCTAAGCTGGCGCAAGTTTTACAAGTTTCCCGCGGTACGGTGCAAAACCGTTTAGACAGATTGATTAGTAGCGGCGCTATTTTAGGGTTTACCATTCGCGCCCACGAACAAATTGAATCTAATGTGGTGCGGGCCATTATGATGATTGAAGTAGTAGGGCGCTCAACAACCCAAGTGATCAATAAACTCAGGGGCATACCGCAACTCGAAAAATTGCATACTACTAACGGCGCTTGGGATTTAGTCGCCGATATTAGGGCCACCAGTTTAGAAGAATTTGATAAAGTGTTGAGGGAAGTTCGCACCATTGAAGGGGTACTTAATAGTGAAACCAGCATTTTATTGAGTACAGTGTAATAATCACCACTGAGCTGACGTCTAATATCTGCCCACGCTAATCGGACAATGCTAAGTGGCCTATGATGCTTTACCGAACGAGGAAACGGTTACATGTCGAACGTTAGTCTGCCTTTTAATGCAAGTCAGCAACAATTAGCATTACTGCGATTAGTCAATTGGGGCCTTAAAATCGGCCTTATTTTGTTTGCTACCGACTTATTTGGCTTAACCACACCTCCAATAACCTTGTCTTACGTGCTCATATTTGAAGCTTGTTATGTCGGCTTTAGCTACCGATTTCATCGACTCAGCATGAACAACAATGGTTTGTTGTTTTTAACCTTATTGTTAGACACCTTGTTTTGGGCTACCTGGTTATATTTTACCGGTGGAGCAACCAATGCCTTTGTTTCATTACTGTTATTACCGATTGCGATTTCAGCGATTACCTTACCCAGATGGGCACCGTGGTGCTTAACCATCGTATCGACGATATTTTATACTTTGATGATTGTTGATATCACCAAGCAAAATAATAGCCCGTTAATGGATCATGATATGAGCCAAATGCCAATGGCTGCAAATCATGTTATGCCTGCAAGCCACAGTATGGACATGGGATCGCACTATTTAGGCATGTGGTTTAATTTTGTGATTTCCGCATTGGTGTTAACCGTTACCGTAGGCTTTATTGCTAAACGCATTAGGCAAAAAAATGCCGAGCTACGTTATTTAAGAGAAGCGCAGTTACGCCAGGAAAAAATATTGGCCTTAGGCACCGCATCAGCGCAAATGGCCCACCAACTGGCAACGCCGTTAGCCACATTGCGTTTACTCACCGATGAGTTAGTCGATACCCATCATGATGCAGAACAAATGGAATTGATCAGCGAAATGCAGCAAGCGTTGAATCGCTGCGAGGTCACCTTAGCAGACTTACGTTTAGCGACAGAGTCGATACGAGAGCACAAATTGACAGAGCAGCGTGTCGACAAATTAGTGGCAACCTTAACCGAACAGATAAGTTTGTTGATGCCAGAAGCACAACTGAATATCGCCATAGCACCACAAGTTGAGTCACGTATAGTCATGACCGACATGAGCTTGTTGCCTGCATTAATGGCGTTAATTCAAAATGGTATTCAGGCCAGTGAAGATAATCAACACCAGACCCGCGTAGATATCAATATTGGTTTGTCACAACCCAATCAGCTGAGTATGACTATACGTGATTACGGTGTCGGCATTGCGACTCATCTATTACAAACTTTAGGCAGTAATATGGTAAAAAGTCCCAAAGGGATGGGCATCGCGGTATTATTAAGTCACACCAGCTTTGAGCGATTAGGCGGTAAGTTATACCTTAAACCACACTCAGAATGCGGCACAGAAGCCATCGTGACACTGCCGTTAAGCGTATAAAAAGCGAGTTGCAGCTATTTTAAACGAATAGAAGCGAATCGAAGTAAACAGACGTTGAAATAAACCGAAATTGAAATAATAGACGTTGAAGTAAATACAAGCTGAATTGAGAACATCATGAATAAGCTGTTGATTATAGAAGATGATTTAGCCCTAGCGACCATATTAGCTCGCCGCCTTGGCAAACATGGCTTTGAGTGTAAAACCTGCCATCACGCCAGCGACAGTTTATTAATGGCCAGGCAATTTGTGCCAACGCATATCGTGTTAGACATGAAACTGGCTGAACATAATGGTTTGTCGTTAATTAAACCGTTAAGACAATTATTACCCAACGTCCACATGGTATTGCTCACAGGCTTTGCCAGCATCGCGACTGCGGTAGAGGCCATCCGCCTCGGCGCAGACAATTACCTCGCCAAACCCGTCGACACTCAAACCTTATTAAATGCATTATTAGTCACACCAGACACTACAACGACTTACGATGATATTGAAGAACTACCCCTTAACCCCAAACGGGTCGAATGGGAACATATTCAACAAGTCCTCGCCACCAACAATGGTAACGTATCAGAAACTGCCCGCCAACTGGGCATGCACCGCAGAACCTTGCAGCGCAAATTGCTGAAAAAGCCAACGGCAGATAATCGGTAGAATAGGGGAGTTGGGTGTTTGTCCTACTTTGGACAAAGGGTGTTTTTAGATATTGCTTCATGGCCTGCGGCCATTAACGTCGTGGCGCTTTACCCACACCAGACTAACATCGCAAGGTTCCACCCTGCACGGGCCAAAAGGGGATCAACAGCAATCCCCTCTTGGATCACCCCTGCTGTTCCGGCAACATTTTCGCTTTTTAACCAAACAACAGCAGCGAAAACATTGCGACGGAAATTATCGAGCTTCTGACAGCGAATGTAACCATCTTCAGCCTTATTCGAAAATGCTAACACTTCCGATGGTACATCCTGTACCGCGAAAGCTAGCGGGCCATCCATGGCCAGCTCACGCTATTTTCTTCAACGGCCTCAAGTTCAGAGTTGAATAAGGCATTTATGAACTAGAACAATAACTGTGGTGTGATATACATTGCCGTTGAACGTGACACAACATAAATAAATGAGTATAACTATTAGAGGTTTAGTTGTGCTTATCAAACTAATAAAATGGATTTCAGTACTATTAATTTTTAGTAAGGTATTAACGGATTATGAAGCGTAGATTTATTTTTATATTTTTAATGATGATTTGCGCTGTTTCTGGATGCAGCAGTATTCCACTAACAACAATGTATAAAATGATGAGTGTCAATCCGCTAGAACTTGAACCAAGTGAGATTGTTGTCGCGGTTCAGGCCCCTAATGGAATCGTGGTTAGTAATAACGACGTAGTGATTAAGTTTGAATTTACAACGAATGACCCAAACTATAATTTTGAGGACGAGTATTTTGTAAAATTGAATACTCAATACGTATTACCTAATGAGTTAACACAAGAAATAAATCGGGACAGTAAGTTTTATATTTTGCAATTGAGTCAAGATGATACGTTAAAAATGCTTCGAGGGCAGGAGCTTGTAAAGAAATACAGAATGAACAATAGCGATGGCGGAGGAAGCTTTAATCTTAGTGTCGAGTCTGTATGTAAAAATAGTCAGTTTTCTGTTAAAAATAATGAATTAAACGTGTTTTTAAAACTTAATGAGAATGATGAGTTTTTTACCTTTATGGAAGACGTTAACGTGTTAGTGATCGGTGAAGGAAAGTCGGGTTATATTAAACCTATTAGGTCTTGCACATAGCTATGACTGTTGTGGCGCTTAGTCCATACCAGACCAAGAAGAAACTGTATTGGCTAACGAAAGTTGGACATTACTTTAGAAGTTATCTAGCTTATTTCTGGACAAAAATCTGTTTAAAGAAAACATGCACCAGTTAAGATGTAGCTAAGAGCTGCAATGGCAGCATCGAGGGTCAGGCGATAAGCTGCTCTGAAATCCCTTTAAACGAAGCAAAGCAGGTATCAAAGTTATGTGGATCTGAGTTGTACACCATTGGAGCTACAAACTCGTCAAAACGCTTATGAAATAATTCGTTGGTTTCTAGCTCTTCTAATCCCAGCTTTAACTCATTATGCGGATCGTCGACAAACTCCTGATGTTGATTTCCATATCGCGCCTTATCTTCTTCTAAGACAGCATTAAAAATCGGCTTTAACACGTCCATATCAATCATATGTTCTAAGCTAATACAGTGCACATCGTAGATGTGACGAACCAATGTCTCGTCATCCATACGCTTTGGATCACGCTTGACTGACATGGTGCGGCGTAACATGGAAAGTACTTTTTCAACCAAAGTCGAATCAATGGAAATACACGACATAGCGCTTACTTCGGCAGGTTGCTTGTAGCTTTGTGCCACTAGCGATGAAATAGTGCGAGATTCAACCCCTTGAAGTTCAATGGTCTCAATGAGCTCAAGTTTGATGTAAGGTCGTAGACACGGTGCTTGATTGTATTGTTGAGGGTACTCTATTTCGATTTCTACATAGCGATATGAATCTAAAACCGTTTTTTTAAAGTATTTTAGGTAAGGGTGCTCAGCTAACATCGCTAGGAGGTCTTCAACTAATACTTTGCGAGCTCTTTTTTTCGCTTCTGTACCTTTGTTGAGAAATTCCAAAGTAGGAATCAATTTTATATCGACGTCTTCAGACATACGCATGATCTTAATGTTTGACTTAGCTAAAGCTGTTCCACCTGAAAACACAAGTCGATGGTGCTCACTGTTTACATTTTCCAACATAGCAAGTAGTGACACAACCCAATAGTCCTTTCCGGGATGGATGGGTTACCTAATTCGAGTGCATCAGAGATTTCAAGAAACTGCTTTTTTAGTTTTGATATGGTCATTGTCGATTACTCAATACCCTGTTACCAACTTTAATGATGCGGTTGAATTGCTTAGAATCCCACTTGTACTGGATTGAAGCTGGTATTTGAGTGGACTTTCCATTGATGCTTTTTTTTGATATGGCATCCATTTCAAAATCTACACCACGCAATTTTAAGATTTCACGCATTATTGCATCAGTGCCACCTGGGTTCTTTGGCATAGGTTTATTAGTTAGGCTGTTGATCGTTGACTTAGTGTATAAACCATACCCGACTTTCATCAGTTCGCCTTGAGCCACTAGTTTTTTCAAAACACGACCAATTTGGTCATAGCTGGCATAATTGTCGAAATCTTTACGCTCGAACACATAGCGGCGAGAGCGCTTTAACTTTTGATTAATAAAGTCAGTTGCTGTCATGATTCACCCTCTTATATAGTGCTTGACCTTAGTATACTTGAAGCTCATCGTTATTTGAAATATTTACGGCATTTACTCAAAAAAACATGCGACATAAAACCACAATTTAATTTTACCATTATCATGTTTATAAAGCTTTTTCTGGCAACTATTACATTCCGACATATTATTTTATTTGTTGGCGACCCAATTAAAAATAAATTCATTTTTAGCGTAAATTTGTCGTCGTGGCGATATGAGATGTGAAGCGCTACTATATAGTAAAGACATGAGAAAAATTAAGTCAAAGAGTAACGTCAGGGAATTTGCGAGCATAGGCCCAACACATAAAGGGGCAAAAACGAGTTAGTTTTCTTGACTTGGAAATGGTGTGATTCAACTCTGGACTTGAGGACGTTGAAGAAAATAGTGTGAAGCTCACATGGCCTTTCTCGCACATCCATGTGCTACAAGGCATTCAGGCATCCTGCCTATCAGATGTGAGCTTAGCTTTCACGGTACAGGTCGTTTCTTGGCGTCCTGCCATCACGACATTCGTGAATCCATTCACATCATATGTACCATCGGAAGCGTTAGCATTTTTACTCTTTATTACAAGATGGGCCGAAGCAGTCTGCAAATGCAGCTCAAAGTTAAATTTAACCCCATGGCGACCTTTTCGCAGCTGTTGTTTTGTAAATAGCGAAAATGTTGCCGGAACGGCAAGGGTGATCCAAGAGGGGATTGCTGTTGATCCCCTTTTGGCCCGTGCAGGGTGGAACCTTGCGATCTAATTCAAACGAAGTTTGATAAATCTGGTGTGGGTGAAGCGCCACGACGTTAGTGGCCGCAGGCCATAGCAGATATGATGGATCATCATATGACATGATCTCAA
Organism: Shewanella sp. SG41-4; assembly: GCF_014164505.1. Lineage (GTDB taxonomy): Bacteria > Pseudomonadota > Gammaproteobacteria > Enterobacterales > Shewanellaceae > Shewanella. The sequence continues at coordinate 16,390 of NZ_JACJFI010000020.1, forward strand.
TTTTGCAGATGCAGCAAGCTAAGCTTTCCATTAGAATAATGAGTCGTTACCATGGGTGTCGGTTCCATCTATTTCTCTCAGGCTCTTTCAAATATCACAGCTCAGGCCTTCGACATATATGCTGAAAAGATCCGCTTCCAGAAATCGAACAAATCGAATCATCGTCGACACGATGAACCATCAAGTTGTGAACAACCCTTCGACTCAAACAACAAGGTATCCCTATGACTAATCAACTGTCCCAGCAAACTCCCGTTACTGTCGAGACAGTCGACGATCTCGCTAAATTGGTCAACTACTCATTGATGGACACGCTCAACAGCGATCCTGACGCGACAGCTAATGGCGACGACCATGCGCCGCGACAAGTATTCTCTGGCCACTACGTTCCTGTTAAACCGACGCTGATTGAAAATCCAGAATATGTAGCACACAGCAGCAGCTTGTTTGCTGAATTGGGTTTTGCTGACAGCATGGCGCAGTCTGCCGATTTTATCAGCTTATTCTCTGGTGACCTGTCGAACGTTCCTGAGCCAATGAGCAAGGTTGGGTGGGCGTGTGGATATGCATTGTCCATTTTTGGTACCGAATACATTCAACAATGTCCGTTCAGAACGGGCAATGGCTACGGCGATGGTCGAGCTGTTTCTGTGCTTGAGGCTGTGATTAACGATAAACGCTGGGAAATGCAGCTTAAAGGCGGTGGCCGCACGCCATATTGCCGCGGTGCGGATGGTCGCGCTGTGCTGCGATCCAGTGTGCGTGAGTTTCTCGCGCAAGAACACATGCACGCGCTTGGCGTACCAACGTCTCGATCGCTGAGTTTGTATGTGTCTAAAACCGAGACTGTTCAGCGGCCTTGGTATTCTGAGGGCTCTAACGCACAAGACCCTGACCAAATGATTAGTGAGGCTGTTGCTATTTCAACACGTGTGGCACCCTCGTTTATTCGGGTTGGCCAACTTGAGCTATTTGGTCGCCGAGCCCGCACGCAGGAACACCCGCAAGCGATGGCAGAGCTTGAATTGTTGATGTTGCATTTAATTGATCATGAATACGCTGATGTTATCGACCAAAAACTCACTAACGAACAAAAAGTGCTTGTGCTGGCGCGTGAATTCCGTAGCCGTTTGACGTCACTGGTAGCGAACTGGATCCGAGTTGGTTACTGTCAGGGCAATTTTAATAGCGATAACTGTGCCGCTGGTGGCTTTACGCTCGATTACGGCCCGTTCGGATTTTGCGATGTGTTCAATCCACAATATCAACCATGGACGGGTGGCGGACAACATTTTGCATTTTTGAATCAAGGCGTGGCAGCAGAACGTAATTTCTTGATGTTTTGTACAGCACTAAGCCCATTATTGATGTCTACACCAGATTATCTAGAACAGCTCCAGCAGTTGGTCGATGGTTTTGCCACCGAGATGCAAACAAAGTTGGAGCTGATGTGGGCGGCCAAGCTTGGGCTTAACACTTTTGATGCGGCGTTATTTAATGAGCTTGAAACGCTGATGCTGCAAACCCCTGTGGATTACACAATATTCTTCCGAGAGCTTTCGTCCTTGCCTGATGATATTGGTTCACTGACTAACAGTTTCTATCGAGACTTAGCGCAAGGGCCAAAAGGGTTGGAGCAACGCTGGTCTGCTTGGCTGACACAATGGCAATCATTGCTTGGTACCGAGGACAATAGCACTATGCTTATTGCAGACGCAGACGCAGACGCAGACGCACAGCCACGTAACCGTGATGATATTATTGCGCAGATGCAACGAGTTAACCCTAAATTTACTTTACGCGAGTGGTTGCTGGTGCCTGCTTATCAGCAAGCCAGTGTTGGCAATTATGCACTCGTTCGAGAATTGCAGAAGGTGATGACCCAGCCATACGCAGAGCAGTCTCAAGAAATTGAAGACAAATACTGTCGACTCAAGGCATCTGAGTTCTTTGGGGTAGGTGGATGCTCGCATTTAAGCTGCTCGTCGTAATGTTGAGATAATCTATCAGCTTTGATTGGTGTCATGCTTTATGTCACCTGCGTCAGGATGGTTATCTCAACGTATCTGTCGACTTGCTTGGTATATTATCATTAGCCTAAAGTGGCTAAATGTTTATTTTTAGCTATAAACGGCTAAATTAGCCTGTGTGCTAACAATGCTCTTAGTCGTTATTAGCCAAAAATGGCTAAACTTGCATTATTAGCCATTTTTGGCTAAATTGGTCTAAGTCTGCAAACAAAGGAGCGTTATGTGGAGCCTACCAATAAACCTATAGCCGTGATTGTTGGCGATGTTGTTGACTCAACAAAGCTAACTTCTACGCAGTTTGAGCAACTACTTAAACGGATCAAATCTATCCAGACATGGATTAGCGAGGGGCATAGCGAAAATGCGCACAGTATTGAGCGCGGTGATGAGTTTCAGTCTGTCGTGCATGATATTGAAAATGCGTTGAGATACACCGTTATATACCGGATTGGTATTAAGGCGCTTGGTAAAGCATTTGATAGCCGGATTAGTTTTGCAATTGCGGCAAATGCCGATTTACGTGAGTCGGTGTCGGAGTCGATGGGGCAAGCATTTGTGCTGTCTGGCCGCGGACTCAGTGGCCTTAAGAATGACCGATTATTATTTAGCTCCGATAGCATCGCTCTCACTGAGTACTTTGACTTACTGTTTAAGTATCTTGATAAGCAACTTAACGACTTAACTGCGCGCCAATGTGAAGTGATGTTGCCAATGCTTCGAACCAATGAGGATTTGTCGATTAGTGAGTTAGCTGACATGCTCGATGTGGCTACAGCCACTGTCAGCAAGTCACTTAAAGCGTCTGGTTGGCCGTTGATCCATGAGTTAAATTGTCGGTTTATAAAGAAAGTCGCGGGGCTCAAGTATGTTTGATTTTTTCAGCTTGCTCATTCCATTTTTATTAATTCACACCATCTGTGACTTTTATCTTCAGACCGATCGGTGGGTAGAAGCTAAAAAAGCTCACACTTACCGTTCACCTGAGTTGTACCTTCACGCGGCTTTACAGGGTGTTGCATTATTAGTGCCTGCAATGGCACTAGGAATTGATTGGCGTTCAACCGTGTGCTTAATCGTTATTGTCGCGGTAAGTCATTTTATTATCGATTTATGGAAGGTCACTACACCAAAGGGAGATAAGTTAGCCTACTTTGTTATTGATCAGGCTTTGCATGTTTCAGTACTGGCTGCGATTGCTTTTCATGTTGCAGATGGCGCATCGATTGAGGCAGTGTTACAGCATGAACGTTTCTCTGATGGCGTGTTGGTGGTGTTTGCTTATGTACTCATTCTAAAGCCAACTTCAATTGTGATTGGCGCTGTGTTGAATAAGTATCCCATCGTTAACTCAGCAATGGACACAGACGCCGTTACCGACACCGATGGTGTTGCAGATCCTGTTAGTGATAAGACAGCAAATGTGAGCGGCCTTGTTGCGGGTGGCGAGCTGATTGGTTACCTAGAGCGATTATTAATACTGACGTTTATGTTGGTGGGCAGCTATGCCGCAGTGGGTTTTGTATTAGCCGCTAAGTCGATATTCAGATTTGGTGAGTTAAATCAATCAGCCAACCGAAGCATGACTGAATATGTACTGATTGGCTCACTGATCTCTGTGGTCATCACAACCTTAATTGGGGCGCTAGTCTCATTGGGTGTAGGTATAAAATTTAAGTGAAAAAACCATAAAAAAAGGCCTCTATATCAATAGAGGCCCAATAATCTTATTCAGATTTAAAGTGATACCTTTAATCAGCATCTATCCCCATTCCCATAGCAGATAGAGGCTGAGTAAAGTCACCAAGCATTGAGTAGACATTTGATTGCGACTCAAAGCCATCAACCAAACAACGCCAAAGTGTGTACCAAAATCGAATTAACGTCAGTTGGTATAGGTTATTAAAAAGGGGGATGTCACTGACGTAATCCATCACATGAGTGTGCTCAATATCAATGATTTTGACAATCAAAAAACACCAAACTGCGACACATTGTCGCAGGCTACTTATCTGAATTAATAGACAATGTTACCAATGGTTACTATTCATCGATGTATATCTTTGTGTTAGTTCTGTCTTTGTTGGTGCAACAGTTGGTCACTGTTTTTGTCTTCAATAATTTGATCGTGAAGTGCTGAATAAATCATATTCACATCAAAAGTGGAAAAGTCTGCCGCGATATTTGCTTAATTAGCACTACATTTTATAAGGGTATAGGCATACATTGATAACTCGATAATGAGTCGTTAGCCATCACTGAGTCGATTAAAAACTCATTCAGTTGATGTGTAATAATGCGCCTGGGGACAATACCAACTTATGAAAATAGCACTATTTATACCGTGTTTAGTGAATCAAATTATGCCAGAAGTGGCCATTGCAACGCTGACATTATTAGAAAAGTTAGGCCACCAAGTCATATTTCCTAAGGGTCAAACATGCTGTGGTCAGCCGATGACAAACTCGGGGTGTTTTGATGAAGCAAAAAACACCACCCTTAAATTACTCAACGCATTTAAAGGTGTCGATTGTGATGCCATTGTGTGCCCTGCTGCCAGTTGTCTGGTGGCGGCTAAAGAAAACTTCCATGAGTTTGATGGCAGCAAAGAAGCCCAAGAAGTTATTAGTAAGCTTTATGAGTTAACGGAGTTTTTACACGATATTGCCCCGATTAAATCATTCGCCCGCCCTGTAGTAGCCAAAATAAGTTTGCAAATGAGCTGTCATGGCATTCGCATGCTTAATTTAGCGACGCCGACAGAACAAATGGGTAAACAACGTTTTAATAAAGTGGAAGCGGTACTGGGCAGCATTGCTGGGCTCGAGATTGTCTATCCTGCTCGTATTGATGAATGTTGTGGTTTTGGCGGCACGTTTGCCGTTGATGAAGGCGCGGTGTCGGCCAAAATGGGTAAAGATAAAGCCCAAGCTCATGCGGCAACAGGTGCTAAGTATGTCGTGGGGTTTGACCCTTCATGCTTACTGCATTTAGATGGCATGATCCGTCGTCAAAAACTACCGATTGAAACCCGCCACATTGCTCAAATCATTAATGATGCTTTATAGGAGCCACTATGACCGAACTATATACCGCATCGGGTTCTAAGGTGCATGCCCATAAAGCTGATATTTTTTGCCGCGATGAAACCCGAGTTGATTGGCATTCAAAAGCCTTGTGGGCGTTACGTGAAAAACGTGATCGCGCTGCAGGTAGTTTGCCTGAATGGGAACAACTAAGGCTGCTTGGCTCGCAACTAAAACTGCATACCTTAAGTCATTTAGCCCAGTACCTTGAGCAATTTGAACGACAATGCCTGAGTAATGGCATTAAAGTACATTGGGCAAATGATGCTCAGCAACACAATGAAATTGTCCATGGCATTTTAGCGAAACATAAGGTTAAAAAGCTGGTTAAATCAAAATCGATGTTAACCGAAGAATGTCACATGAATCCGTATTTAGAACGCCACGGCATTGAAGTGGTTGATACCGATTTAGGTGAACGGATTATTCAGCTCGCCAATATGCCACCTTCGCATATTGTGGTGCCCGCTATACACATGAAAAAAGAGGAAGTGGGCGAGTTATTTCATCAACAGTTAGGCACTAAAGCGGGTGAGTCTGATCCGCTGTATTTAACCCGTGCAGCTCGCGCGCATTTAAGAGAGAAATTCCTTACTGCAGATGCCGCCATGACCGGTGTCAATATGGCGATTGCAGACCAAGGTGCAATTGTTGTGTGTACCAATGAAGGTAATGCGGACATGGGTGCTAATTTGCCTAAGTTGCAATTGCACTCAATGGGCATCGATAAAGTGGTTCCTGATATGGATTCGGTTGGGGTGTTGTTGCGTACGTTAGCCCGTAATGCCACAGGGCAACCCATTACCACTTATTCATCGTTTTACCGCGGCCCACAAGAGGGCGGCGAGATGCACGTGATCATTGTTGATAATGGTCGCACTGAGATGATGAAAGACAAAATTTTAGCAGAGTCGTTAAAATGTATTCGTTGCGGCGGTTGTTTAAATACTTGTCCTGTGTATCGCCGTTCAGGTGGTTATAGCTACAACTATACTATTCCTGGTCCTATTGGTATTGCTGTGGGTGCTAAGCTTGACGATACCAATTCTATTCCTTGGGCGTGTACCTTATGTGGCCGTTGTACTTATGTGTGCCCAACGATGGTGCCATTAGATAAAATTATTGCTCATCATCGTCGTTTGAAAGCGGAGGCTAAGACGTTGCCTTATGGCAAAGGTGGCTATATGCCGTTAGTAGGTCGTTTTATGGCCAATGAAACCTTAATGAATACCTCTATGTCTGCAGCAAGATTAGCATTGCGAGTATTACCGGGGAGTTTACTCAAGCCGTTTAGTGGTGCATGGGGTAAATATCGGGAGTTGCCTGTCGCACCAGAGTCTAGCTTTGCCAGCTGGTATAACAAGAATCGGAGCCGTTAATATGTCGAATAAACACACTATTTTATCTGCACTAAAGCAATCGGCTTTGGATCAACATGCTATGCCAGCCATGGATGTTGTTGCTAATAATGATGATCTTGTCGGCCAATTTAATGCAAGTTTAAACACAGTAGCGGGCACGCTGCATAGTGAAGGCGGTTTAGCATCGCTACAACAAGCGGTAGATGAATTGATCCAACAAAATATGCAGGTGATCTCGTTATTGGACGGTATTAAAGGTAATCGCCAAGTGCCTGAGACCGCTCACGATCTGGCTGATATTGATTATGCCGTGATCCCTGGCGATCTTGGTGTGGCCGAAAACGGCGCTATTTGGGTTAATCAACCAAGTCATCGAGTAACGCCTTTTATTTGTGAAAACCTGATATTGGCGTTGGCCAAAGACAATATTGTCGCCAATATGCACCAAGCGGTTAAACAAGTGTCACTGCAACCTGGCGAATTAGGATTATTTATTGCGGGTCCGTCTAAAACCGCTGATATTGAACAAGCATTAGTGGTGGGGGCTCACGGTGCCTGTAGTTTAAATGTGTACTTGTACTAATGGTTAGTTACTAGCTGTAAGCGATGCCATTGACTGAACGTGTCAGTCGATGGCATCACGTTAAAAAATGGCTGTATTAATCGAATCGTTTAGGTTAAAAACGCCTGCTATTAAACCCGAAAATTCAAATATCAAATACAAATTCATTTCAAAAACGTATCGAATCGATTAAAACAAGTCGAAGATAGTGGCTGCGCGTTGCTGAATAAACTCAATAAACAATTTTACTTTTAAGGGTTGTTGGCGACGTTGATGATACAAAATACTGATACGCCGATGTTCGCCAGCCCAATCAGGTAACACAGGCACAAGCTCTGCATTCAATAATTGTGGTTTAACAAATAATTCTGGTCCATATAAAATCCCACCATCACCGACAGTTGCACGAATTGCGCCGTGTAAATCACCTAGAGTTAACTTAGCGGGTCCATCGTAATAATACTGCTCACCACTGTGATGTTTTAAGGTCCAGTTAAACAACGGCCACACTTTAATTAACTGATAATCAACTAGCTGCTTTGGGTGGCGAAGTTCAATGAGTTGTTTGGCATACTCAGGCGATGCATACAGACCGTAGTTTAATACTCCCAATGATGTTGATACCCAAGAAGAGTCGGGTTGCGCGCCACCGACAATGGCGACGTCGACACCTTCGTCTATCAAATCAATGGTGCTGTTGTTTTGGGTTATATGCAGTTGAATGTGCGGATGTTGCTTTGAAAAGTCATTGATGGCCTCAATCAATATCATCGAGGTTAGCGAGACGGGTGTCGATATCCGTAAGGTACTTTGCGGCTCATTAATGTTTTGGCCACAAATATTATCAAATTGCGCCACCACATTATAGTAACGGTCAAATAACGCCCCACCTTCTTCAGTTAATCGCAGTTTACGGGTACTGCGCATTATCAATTGAGTATTGAGGCTTTGTTCTAATTTACTGATCTTGCGGCTAACCGTGGCAATGGGCAACTTTAACTCTTGTGCTGCAGATGAAAACCCACCTGCATTAACGACATGGACAAATAAATGAATTAATTCAAGTTGGCAGGCTAAATGTTGGCTCATTAAGAGACCCTTATTATATTTATTATTCTATTTATTGTTGGATTAATCGATGTCTCAATCACTTTATAAAATGAAGTGTAGCGCAACATAGCGTGTCGCGGATAACTGAGTGAGCATCGAATCACCTTAATGTGATGAGTCATACCGTGGCGGCTAATATTAGCATGGGCTGACTTAAGGTTTATTGAGTGGTGTCATAAATTGGTAATAGCTAAGGCTTTATGATGAAATGGAATAATTGTCGACAAAAAGTGCCTTTTGGGGTTGTTATACGATTTAAAGGTGCTATATTGTCGACAACTTGTTTTGTTTAGCTAATTCTTAATGTCAGTTTTTATTATTCAAGGTATGAATATGATCCAGCCGATTACTTCTGCAGATAAGACTTTTGTAGCCCTTAGAGACGATATAGTCGAAGGTCGTATTCAGGCTGGCTCAAAATTGAGCGAAACTGAATTGTCGACAAAGTATGCCGTGAGTAGAGCCGTGATCCGCGAAGCCATTAACCGTTTAGAGTCGTGTCATATTGTTGAGCGTAAAGCCAACGTAGGCGCTCGTGTGGTGGCATTATCTCCGCAAGGCTTGATTGAGCTGTATCAAGTGCGCGAATCACTTGAAGGCATGGCAGCACGTTTAGCGGCAAAAAACATGACTGATGATGAAATCGCTGATTTGAACCATTTATTACAATCCCACTTTGACGAGGTCAAAGGGGGCGAGTCTTATTATCAAGAAGCCGGTGATGTTGATTTTCATTATCGGATTATTTTAGGCAGTAAAAACAAACACCTAATTTCAATGCTGTTTGATGGCATTTATCATTTAGTGCGCATGTATCGCGTACAACTTGGCATGGCGGGTCCGCGTGTGACCACCGCTTATGATGAACACAAACACATTGTTCAGGCCATTTTAAATCGTGATGCAGAATTGGCTGAAATGCTGATGCGTCGCCACATTATGTATTCTAAAAATAATATCGAACACAAATTATCGTAATGTCTTGCGTGTGGCGTGCTACGCCCACGGTCATAATTGCATATAAGGAAAATATCATGAGCGCAGGTAAAAAATTTCGTCAAGCATTAGCTAACAACAAACCACTGCAAATTGTCGGTACCATTAATGCTTATGCCGCCATGATGGCAAAGCAAATTGGTCATCAAGCCATTTACTTGTCTGGTGGCGGTGTGGCTAACGCCTCTTATGGTTTACCCGACTTAGGCATGACATCACTCAATGATGTACTGGTTGATGTGCAACGAATTACTTCAGCCTGTGACTTACCTTTGCTGGTGGACATTGATACGGGTTGGGGCGGGGCATTTAATATTGCCAAAACTATTCGCGATATGGAAAAAGCCGGCGCAGCAGCAGTGCACATGGAAGATCAAGTGGCGCAAAAGCGTTGCGGTCATCGTCCAAACAAAGAAATTGTCCCAGTAGAAGAAATGGTCGATCGCATTAAAGCGGCTGTTGATGCCCGTACCGACCCAGATTTTTTCATTATGGCGCGTACTGACTCGTTTGCTCAAGAAGGGTTAGAAGCGGCTATTGAACGTGCTAAAGCTTACGTGGCAGCGGGTGCTGACGGTATTTTTGCTGAAGCGATTAAAACAGAAGAACATTATCGTGCCTTTGCTGAAGCATTAGATGTGCCTATTTTGGCCAACATTACTGAGTTTGGCCAAACTGAGTTGTGGAACAAGCAACAATTAGGCGAGTGGGGCGCGGCAATGGTGTTGTACCCATTGAGTGCATTCCGTGCGATGAATAAAGCGGCTGAAAATGTCTACAGTGCTATTTTAACCGATGGCGACCAAAAAGCAGTGGTAGATACTATGCAAACGCGGATGGATTTATACGACTATTTGGGTTATCACGATTATGAACAAAAATTAGACAGTTTGTTTGCCGAAGGCAAAAATAAATAGCGGTCTCAGTACGACAGCAAGACTCGATTACAACTAAAATAACAATACCCTACAATCACGATTTAGCATGGCTAAATCGTGAAAGCATAAGAAGGAAGATATCATGGTAGACAAGAAATTATCAGGCGCAGGATTACGCGGTCAGAGTGCTGGCGAAACAAAATTATGTACAGTCGGTAAATCAGGTTCAGGCCTAACGTACTGCGGTTACGATGTCTCTGATTTAGCCGATAACGCTACCTTTGAAGAAGTCGCTTATTTATTATTTAACGGCGAGTTACCAAACCAGGCTCAGCTAACTGCATATAAAGCAGAATTGAAAGCACAGCGTGATTTACCTGATGCACTAAAAGCGGTATTAAAATTAATTCCTGCAGATGCTCATCCAATGGATGTTATGCGCACTGGTTGCTCGTTTTTAGGTAACCTTGAGCCAGAAGTCGATTTTACTCAGCAACACAAAGCGTCGAACCGCTTATTAGCCGCATTTCCGGCCATCATGTGTTTTTGGTACCGTTACACTCATGACGGTGTGGAAATTGATTGCACCACAGATGAAGATTCTCTGGGTGGACATTTTCTTAAACTGCTTCGCGGTGAAACGCCGTCAGCGCAACATCGCCGTGTAATGGATGTGTCGTTGATTTTGTATGCAGAGCATGAGTTCAACGCATCAACCTTTACCGCGCGTGTTTGTGCTTCAACATTATCGGATATGTATTCTTGTGTTACTGGCGCAATTGGTTCACTACGTGGCCCGCTTCACGGTGGCGCTAACGAAGCGGCGATGGACATGATCCAAAAGTTCAGCTCGCCAGCTGATGCTAAAGCACAAATGGCGTTGATGTTAGAACGCAAAGAAAAAATCATGGGCTTTGGTCATGCTATTTATAGCGTGTCTGATCCACGTAATGTGATTATCAAAAAGTGGTCTGAAAAGCTGGCTCACGAAAACGGTGACACTTCTTTATATGACATCTCTGTCGCCTGTGAAGAGTTTATGTGGGACACCAAAAAGTTATTCTGTAATGCAGATTTCTTCCATGCTTCTGCTTACCATTTTATGGGTATTCCAACTAAGTTATTTACCCCAATCTTTGTTTGTTCACGTTTAACGGGTTGGGCGGCACATGTGATGGAGCAGCGATCGAACAACCGCATTATTCGTCCAAGTGCAGATTATGTGGGCAGTGAGCCTCGTAAAGTGGCGCCTATTAGTCAACGTTAATCAACTTGCCGAGCATCATAATGATGACTCGGCTTTTTTCGATTTAGATTAGCGCTTTTTACTTTCATGTTTATTGTGGATGAAGTTATGAATACTCAATACCGTAAAGCCTTACCAGGTACCCAATTAGATTATTTTGACACCCAAGAGGCTGTTGATGCGATTGAAGCTGGTGCCTATGCCAAACTGCCTTATTGTTCTCGCGTGTTTGCCGAGAACTTAGTGCGTCGTTGTTCACCTGACATGCTTACTGATTCGCTAAAGCAGCTGATTGAGCGCAAAAGTGACCTCGACTTTCCGTGGTATCCCGCTCGCGTAGTGTGTCATGATATTTTAGGCCAAACCGCATTAGTCGACTTAGCAGGCCTGCGTGATGCGATTGCCGAAAAAGGTGGCGACCCATCAAAAGTGAACCCAGTAGTGCCGACTCAATTGATTGTCGATCACTCGCTGGCTGTAGAGCATGCTGGTTTTGAAAAAGACGCGTTTGAGAAAAACCGCGCCATTGAAGACCGCCGCAATGAAGACCGTTTCCATTTTATCAACTGGACCAAAACGGCGTTTAAAAACGTGGATGTTATCCAACCGGGTAACGGCATCATGCATCAAATTAACTTAGAGCGTATGTCGCCTGTAGTACATTCGCTCAATGGTGTGGCGTTTCCTGACACCTTGGTTGGCACCGACAGCCATACACCTCATGTCGATGCGTTAGGTGTTATTGCCATTGGTGTGGGCGGCTTAGAAGCTGAAAGCGTCATGCTAGGCCGTGCCTCATATATGCGTTTACCGGAAATTGTCGGTGTTGAAGTAACCGGTAAGCCGCAACCTGGTATTACCGCTACCGATATAGTGCTGGCGTTAACTGAATACTTACGTGCGCAAAAAGTCGTGTCATCTTATCTTGAGTTTTATGGCGAAGGTACCACCCATTTAACCCTTGGCGATCGCGCCACTATTACTAACATGACGCCAGAATATGGCGCCACCGCGGCGATGTTTTATATCGATAAACAAACTATCGATTATTTAACATTAACCGGCCGTGACGACGCGCAAGTTAAACTAGTTGAAACCTATGCTAAACAAGCTGGTTTATGGGCTGATACCTTAACAAATGCTGTGTATGAGCGCGTACTGCACTTTGACTTGTCATCTGTTGGTCGTAACATTGCAGGTCCGTCTAATCCACACAGTCGTGTACCGACATCTGAATTAGCGGCGCGTGGTATTAGTGGCGTGGTTGAAAACGAACCCGGTAAAATGCCCGATGGTGCTGTGATTATTGCTGCGATTACTAGCTGTACTAACACCAGTAACCCACGCAATATGATTGCTGCTGGTTTATTGGCTCGCAATGCCAATGCCCGTGGTTTATTACGTAAACCTTGGGTGAAATCATCACTTGCACCTGGCTCTAAAGCGGTGCAATTGTATTTAGAAGAAGCAGGCTTGTTACCTGAACTTGAAAACTTAGGCTTTGGCATTGTCGGCTTTGCTTGTACCACGTGTAACGGTATGAGCGGCGCCCTCGATCCGGTTATTCAACAAGAAGTCATTGATCGCGACTTATACGCCACAGCAGTGTTGTCGGGCAATCGTAATTTTGACGGCCGTATTCATCCTTATGCTAAGCAAGCATTTTTAGCATCTCCACCTTTGGTTATTGCTTACGCCATTGCCGGTACGATCCGTTTTGATATTGAAAAAGACATCTTAGGCATCGATAACCAAGGCCAAGAAGTTACCTTAAAAGACATTTGGCCAACCGACGAAGAAATCGATGCAGTTGTTAAAGCAAGTGTTAAGCCTGAGCAGTTCCGCAAAGTGTATGAGCCAATGTTCGACATAAAAGTCGAGTATGGCACTCATGTAAATCCACAATATGATTGGCGTCCGCAAAGCACTTATATTCGCCGCCCACCATATTGGGACGGAGCATTGGCGGGTGAGCGCACCATGAAAGGTATGCGTCCATTGGCAGTGCTTGGAGACAACATCACTACCGACCACTTATCGCCATCAAATGCGATTATGCTCGATAGTGCTGCGGGGGCTTATTTGCACAAAATGGGCTTGCCTGAAGAAGATTTTAACTCTTATGCTACCCATCGAGGCGATCACTTAACAGCGCAACGTGCCACCTTTGCTAACCCAAAATTGTTTAACGAAATGGTGCAGGAAAACGGCAAGGTTAAGCAAGGTTCACTTGCCCGCGTTGAGCCAGAAGGCCAAGTCACTCGCATGTGGGAAGCGATAGAAACCTACATGGAACGTAAGCAGCCACTGATTATTATCGCTGGTGCAGATTATGGCCAAGGTTCATCACGTGACTGGGCGGCAAAAGGCGTTCGTCTTGCTGGGGTTGAAGTGATTGTTGCTGAAGGCTTTGAGCGTATTCACCGAACTAACTTGGTGGGTATGGGGGTGCTACCGCTTGAGTTCACTGCTGGTCATAATCGTCATACCTATAATATTGACGGTACCGAAACCTTTGATGTTGTTGGCGAACGCAAACCGGGCGCGATGTTAAATGTGATTATGACTCGTAAAAATGGTGAACAAGTGACCATTCCGGTTAAGTGTCGTGTAGACACTGCCGAAGAGTTGTCAATTTATGAAGCGGGTGGTGTATTACAACGTTTTGCTCAGGACTTTTTAGCTAACGAAACCAAGTAATCATGTGATTTTGTGCCTTATTTAACCGGTAACTCATAAGCTTATTGCTAGGTTGCCGGTTTGGTCTTTTGTTATTTTAGGAATATGTGATGGCTCATTTACCACAAATGAAAATTCCAGCGACTTATATGCGCGGCGGCACCAGTAAAGGGGTGTTTTTCAGCCTGACTGATTTGCCGGCGGCAGCTCAAGTGGCAGGTGCTGTACGTGATGCAATATTATTGCGTGTTATTGGCAGTCCCGATCCTTACGGTAAACATACCGATGGTATGGGCGGAGCAACGTCAAGTACCAGTAAAACGGTTATTTTATCTAAAAGCACCCAAGCTGATCACGACGTTGACTATTTATTTGGTCAAGTCTCGATTGATAAGCCGTTTGTTGATTGGAGCGGCAACTGCGGTAATTTAACTGCAGCGGTGGGTTCATTTGCCATTAGTAATGGTTTAATTGATCCAAGCCGAGTGCCTGAAAATGGCACCGCAATCGTGCGTATTTGGCAAGCCAACATTCATAAAACTATTATTGCTCATGTACCAATAACCAACGGTGAAGTACAAGAAACTGGTGATTTTGAACTTGATGGTGTGACGTTTCCCTCAGCTGAAGTGCAAGTCGAGTTTTTAGACCCTGCCGACGGTGACGGCGCTATGTTTCCTACTGGTAACGTGGTTGATGAACTTGATGTACCCGGTGTCGGGAGCTTTAAAGCCACCATGATTAATGCGGGCATTCCAACAATTTTTATTAATGCTGCCGATATTCAGTATCAAGGTACTGAGTTGCAAGATGACATTAATAATGACGATAAAGCCTTAGCCATGTTTGAAACCATTCGGGCTTATGGTGCAGTAAAAATGGGCTTAATTAAGCATATTGATGAAGCGGCTGATCGTCAACATACCCCTAAAGTGGCCTTTGTGGCACCAGCAGCGAATTATATTTCATCCAGTGGCAAAGCGGTTAATACTGATGATATCGATCTGGTCGTGCGGGCACTTTCTATGGGTAAACTACACCATGCAATGATGGGCACTGCTGCAGTGGCGATTGGCACTGCTGCCGCGATCCCTGGCACATTAGTTAATTTAGCTGCTGGCGGCGGTGAGCTGAGTGCAGTTCGTTTCGGCCATCCATCTGGCACTTTACGTGTAGGTGCGCAAGCAGCATTAGTGCAAGGCCAATGGCAAGTTAAAAAAGCCATTATGAGCCGAAGTGCGCGAGTATTAATGGAAGGCAAGGTGAGCATTCCACAATAATCACTCTATGTATCTGTTATTGATAAAAACCTCAGCTTTGCTGAGGTTTTTGTTTTTAGGTGATTAATAAATAAAAACAATCGATTAGAGTCTAAATTAATATTGTCACTTGCTTAAGTAATTCA
>NZ_JACJFI010000210.1 GCF_014164505.1 Shewanella sp. SG41-4
GCAAGCCAATTAGATTTAGTTGCCGATAAGCCAGAGCGATGGCAAGGCATTTTATCGAGTTCACATCAAAACTATCCTGGTTTTATCAGTATGTTGATCGCCAATCCAGAAGCTAATATTGTGTCAGCCAGCCCAATATCAAGACTCATGACGCAGAAAATGTCTGAACAAAGCGTCAATATTAACGATCGAGATTATTTTATTGAGTCATTCTATAACCAACGCCTATTTGTATCATCAGCCTTTTTGGGCCGTGGTTTTGGTAATGACGCTATTATTGCTATGAGTGCACCATTTTATCTCGACGAGCAACACACACAAGTAGCAGGAATCGTAGAAGGATCGCTTGATTTAGCTCAATTTTCATATATTGATCAAGTTAATGAATATACCGACGACGAATCTATAGTGATGGTGGATGAGCAAAATCAAATTATTTATGCTTCCCAAAAACTTGACTTGAAACCTTTGTCACAGTTTAATTTTGCAATAAATAAAGGTGTGTACCGTGCCAATCTTGAGTTAATCAATATTCACAATACCACCTCAATAGTGCCTGAATATATGTATGCTCACCGAGAACTCGATAATGGTTGGACAGTATATATTTTAAAAGATTTTTCGCCGCTACTAAAACTCGCTGAAGAACAAATGTTCAGTAGTTTTATCATGCTGTTAATTGCATTGTTATGTACCTTCTATATTTCAAAAAAACTTAGCGCGTTGTTAACTGTGCCATTAGAAGCTGTCGCTAATCAATTCAGTCAGTCATATCTAGAACAATCAAAAATATCGGCTATTGACGATAGTTCACCTAAAGAAGTGTTCAGTCTGTACCAACGATTAGCCGCCAGTAAGCAACAACTCATCGCACATCAAGTAGAATTAGAAGAAACAGTTGCTCATCGTACCGCGGAATTAGAGAAGGCCAACAAAAAGCTCACAGAACTGGTTGATAGAGATCCGTTAACCGGCTTGTATAATCGCCGTTATGCTGAACGTAAATTTGGTGAGTTAGTGGATTTTTGTTTGCGAAGCGATCAGGCCATTACGGTTGTATTGCTTGATTTAGACTTCTTCAAAAAAGTGAATGACAACTATGGTCATTTAGCTGGAGATGAGTGCTTACGGAACGTGTCTCAATTATTACAGAAATATTTTAAACGTGACATTGATATTGTGGCCCGTTACGGCGGAGAAGAATTTTTACTTATTCTGCCTTTGTCCAACACTTTGCATATCGAGCACCATCTCAATGGCTTTAGAGAAGCACTGTCGCAATTAGAAATAACATCACCCGAAGATAAACAGTCATTTAGTGTGACAGTCAGTATTGGTGCCATTACGGCAAATGCTGATTATGAAGCTGAACTCGATAAGTGGATTAAAGTCGCTGATGATAACCTCTATCAGGCAAAGCAACAGGGACGTAATCGAACAATTATTAATATCATTAGCGACTAATGCTTCGTTGTTAGTTGTTTAGTTGTTTAGTTCTAATGGTGACTCAGGTTGATATCCTTGAGTAAACTCATCAATTCGAGTCATCATGTAAGGATAAAATGGATTCCATTTCTGACGTAACATATCATCAGCAGTCACACTGAAAATGCCTCGCTCACCTTGATAAATTGCTCTGCCTATTTGGATTTTATCAGGATCATTACTTGGTAGAGGTCCATAAAGTCTATCTTCAATCGGAAAGTTTAGCGCCACATGAGATAAAGAATATACATCATTCGGCCAAGTCAAACTTAGCGCTATCACATCATCGGTCTTCGATTTATCAGCAAGCTCCCTAACCTGAACATGATTATCGTGTTGCGGATCATTTTCAACCAAACTTAACCGATAAGGTAATTGCTTTGGTAGCCAAAAAGGGGCAAAAGTCGCCAGTGGATCTTGGAAAAGTAATTGGTTGTTACTCTTAGTTCTATTGACATCAAATAGCACCAATTGATGGCCTTTGTTTACTGGCAACTTTTGATATAGTAAATCAACCACCGCAAGCGAAGATACCGTATCATCGACAACTGACTGAAACGTTAACATTGCAGGAATTTCATCAAACTGTTGTAGTGACAATGACGCTAATAAAGTCTGATTACGCTGTGTTAACTGATATACCACATCGCCGGCATTAACAGCAAACGATCGATATTTAAAGGGATCATATTCGGTTTGAATGCTGTTCCAATACAGTTTATCTTGGCCAAGTAATTTACCCAGTTTAGCTTGCCAATAAGCGCCCGCTGCAATGGGAGCTAGACCAATGGCTGGTGATAACATGATCATGCCAGCAAAGCTTGTAGGCTTGTCTAAGCTGATATTCTCAAGTTCATGGTTTAATGCTAACGCAGCTCCTGTCGAAAACCCGACCACATAAATGGGCTTACCTGGTAATTGGACTGACAAGCGAGCAACAGCAAGTGACACTGCTCCTGCGAGATCAGGCCAAGTAATGTCGGTTAACCCTGAAGGAATGGTTCCGTGTCCTGGTAGGCGCAAACCTAAAACATAAGCCTGATGCTGATAATGCTGTGCAAAATGCGACATCACATAGGGTGAGTCAGACATGCCGTGCAGCAATAAAAGGCCAAACTCAGCTTGGGGGTTTTTCCATTCGAAAGAGCGATTCCAATTTTGTTGCCATAACCCTGGATCAGACAGGCTATTACGTTCATAACGGTTAATAGGAGATGCTATTTCAGGTTGATATTGACGGTAAACTTGCTGTTCTACTTCAGAAAATAGTTTATCTTCTAATTGTAAATATTGGCCGAAATCAGTTAAACCTGATTGTTGATGGTATTCAGAGGTAAGGTGCGTCGTGTGCCACAATGATAAATTAGGCCGTGCGTTAAGCATCCAAACGGCAGTAATAATTAACGCTAAACCAATACCTAAAGCACCATAAAATGCGGTAAATAAAAAATGTTTCGTCGATCCAATTACAATGGCGCGCATAATAAACCCTAAAAAATAGATACTTAATACAAACAATAATATAGCGTAACATTTACTGCCGAACCGCCAAAACACTCACGATTATCAACGATACTGGAAGTAACATGTCATCAGATTTATTTAGCCATATATGGGGACCGATGAATCCCGATATCATTTTTTATTTACCTACGCCTCCAGAGTTACCCGCGCACTGGCAAGCCACTCATCCCGATGCAATTACACAACTAGTCACATTGAATGGTAATCATTGGCGTAAAATTGTCACTATTATGGCGAAGATTTGCTGTTTAGAGCACGATATCAATGCGAGTAAAGGGATTTATTGGAAAAAGATCCGTGACAATTTGTTTAATGAGCCACATGATCACCTGACCGATAAACACATCAGCACTCCATCACGTTTGCATTGTCAATTACGTATTGTTAAGCCAAATATTGATCATCGCGACGAGGTTGCATTTTCTCCTGAATCTTGGCATATGTTATGTGGCAAAGAAGCCCAACAACGAATGGGCTTCACAGATTTACGGCAGTATACATCACTAGATGAAAAGCAAAAAATACAGCAACAGCAAACGGTGTTACTGACGCCATATTTAGATTACCGACAATATGCTAATGCGCTAATAGAACTCACCCGACAACACATCGCCTTAAGTAAAGTGTAAGATATTAATCGTAAATCGTCGGAATAGGCTCACGTTTGTGCTGAGTACGTTTATAGATACTCACCAGTTTATCTTCCACAGACTTAGCAACTTCTTTACCTTCTAAGAAGTCATCAATTTGATCATAGGTCAGCCCTAAAGCGACCTCATCTTCAAGTTGAGGCTTATTGTCTTCTAAGTCCGCCGTTGGTGCCTTTTTGACCAATATCTCTGGCGCGCCCAAATGTGCTGCTAATTGACGTACTTGACGTTTATTTAAGCCAAATAATGGTGCTAAATCGCAAGCCCCATCACCCCATTTAGTATAGAAACCGGTAATATTTTCCGCACTATGGTCGGTGCCCACGACAAGGCCACCCATAGCACCAGCAATATCATATTGGACTATCATGCGCATTCTGGCTTTAACATTACCCTTGAGAAAGTCTGTCTTTCCAGCATCTTTTGATGCTAACCCCGCGGCGGTAAGCCCCTTTAGCGTTGCATTATGGATACCAACAACACCATCATGAACATTCACGGTCACTTGTTTTGAAGGCTGAATAAACTGACAGGCTAGCTGAGCTTCGGCTTCATCTTGCTGGACATGGTAAGGTAAGCGCACTGCAATAAACTGATACTCATCACTGGCTTTTTCTTGATTAAGACTATTCACTGCCAGTTGGCATAAACGTCCAGCAAGTGATGAATCAACACCTCCACTGATCCCCAAAACTAAAGTTTTGCTGTGAGCCTCTGATAATTTTGCCTTAATAAAAGCAATTCTGCGTTGGATTTCAAACTCAGGCTCAATGGCCTTAAGTACATGCATCTCTCTTAAGATTTGTCCTTTCACGTGACGCTCCTGATTGCTTATTAATAATCTGGCTTTCGATGTCTATTCTATAAAAATCTACACAAAAAAAAACGATAATGATGCTTCATTATCGTTTTATTTTATCGACGATAGATTATCGTTCCCAATATGACTCTTCTAAACTGTCTTCCCGCTCAGGTAAACCACGAGACAGACGCGGGCTGTGCTGCGCTAACACTTCGTATGCCACGCGATTTGCGTATTTGCACACTTGTGAAAATGACGAATAACATAAACCATCTCGTTTATGTTTACTCGAACCCGGCACATTGGTTTTATGGAACGTATTGGCTGATAAATCATGCAGCAGCGCAGACAAGGCACCATCACCAGCACCATTGGTATTACGAATTAATTCAGGTCCACCCATATAAGGCGCAATGTGAGCGTACACTTTTATAGGAGTATCACAATCGACTTGTAATTTTGGGCGAGAGAACTCATAACGATTAAACTCAGGAATAGCGCCCGGTAATAAAGTATGGCTGGTTTCACGCTTTTCAGCATCTTCAGTATAACCCGCAGTATAAAGCCCAATCGCGCCTGCCGTAGTTAACACCATGTCACACCAATCAAGCGCCATTTCACTGGCAAGCAATGGGTCTTTAAAGCCGGTTAATGCTTCACCTTCGTCTTCATTCATGGCCAAAATCGTGACGTGTTCATTAATAAAATTTTGCCACCATTGTGGATCTTCTTGGATCAAAAAGCGTGTTCCTAAGGTTAATACCACCGGTACATCGGCTTCTTTTGCATAATTAATAGCCGTCATTGCAGCATCAGTAATACCATCACCATCGCTTGCCCGCATCAGGTATGCCGTTAACACTAGCGCCGAACTACCCTGTACCACCTCTTTATCGATATATTCAGGTGTTAGCTTATCCATTGCGCCTTTACTTATAGCAAACGTGCGCTCACCACAGTCGGAAATTAACGTAAAACAGCGACCGATAGGACCATCTACAGGCTGTAAAAAGTTGAGGTCTACCTTTGAAGAAGTATTACATAAATAGCGATAGGCGTAGCTACCCACCATAATATGTTGGCTCATGACCCCAAAAAGCACTGAGCGGTCATCAGCTAAAATTGAATAATTATGTACGGTATTACCAATGGTGCCACCCGCGAATTCGTCGCTGATCAATTCATTGGATTTAAGTTCATGGTACAAATTATGGGCTTGCTCGTCGTTTATGAGAGTTGAGTTGCCTTTAGGTAAGCCATAACGCTCAAGTAACTCGTCTTCAACTTTAGCCTCTATATCAACTAAGGTTTGGTCAATACCGCAAATATAAGTAGAAAAAGGTTGAGGTTGCTGCGTAAGTTGAGCCAATAACGGATCACGACTGTTTACAGGGAAATAGTGTTTAGACTTACGTTGACCAGGAAACTTCATATTGGGCTCTCATAGCTTGGCATCCGTGCAAGTGTGAAATTAATTACCACTGACACTCATTCAATTTTACATGAGTCGTCATCCGCGAAAATGGCGGCAGATTTTATCATAGGTAAGCATCAATCCTATATCACTTTTATCATATTCACGGCCTAAATATGCTTAGTTAAGATAATCAGTGTTATTTTATTAGCTTTTGAGCTACGGCGATATATGGGCTTTAGCTAAATCAACTCAAGAATATTTGTCTATTCAACCACGTATTGGTATCAATAGCGCTTCATTCAATAACTTGAGTTTGGGCTGTTTGATTGGAAATTTTAATTAAATTGAACTTATTCCTAGGCTTGTGAAACTTGCCATAGAATGGCTAGCAAGGCACATCAATAGCGAATCGATAAACGATGGTATGAGGATTAGATAACTGTTTTCAATCTCGAACGAAGATAAATAAAACATTGATTCAATATCAATGAATAGCCTTACTGCTAATGCATCGAACGGTTGGTCATTCTTCAGACATAAAAAAGCCTGCAAAGCAGGCTTCTAATAGAGGAGCTAATCAGCGATTATTTTAATACGCTGGCTAGTTGCTCACTCACTTTAGCGACAGATTGAGTACCGTCATACTTGTTGTACTGAGTACGACCTTCTGCAGCAACTTTGCCATAATAATCTACTAATGGCTTAGTTTGCTCATGGTAAATACTTAAACGTTTGCGTACGGTACTTTCTTCGTCATCTGGACGGATAGATAAATCTTCGCCTGTGACATCGTCTTTACCTTCCACTTTCGGTGGATTGAACACCACGTGGTAAACACGACCAGAACCAGAATGAACACGACGTCCGCTCATACGCTTAACGATTTCTTCATCAGGCACATCGATTTCGATAACATGATCGATCTCAATACCATTTTCAGCCATAGCATCAGCTTGAGGAATTGTGCGAGGGAAACCGTCAAGTAAGAAGCCTTTAACGCAATCTTCTTGAGCAATACGCTCTTTCACTAACCCAATGATAAGATCGTCCGAAACTAATTGACCTGCATCCATTACTTTCTTAGCTTCTAAACCTAATGGCGTACCAGCTTTAACCGCTGCACGTAACATATCACCAGTTGAGATCTGTGGGATACCATACTGTTCCATAATGAACTGAGCTTGGGTACCTTTACCGGCACCTGGGGCACCCAATAAAATAATGCGCATCTCAAAAGTCCTCTTTTAAGTTTGTGTTCTTTTTAGGGCGGCGATTTTCGCACATCTGCCACACTTTTAATAGCGCTTTTGTTATGACATTAGACCAAGATCTAATAAGGCTTGTAACAAAAAGGCTTCAATTTGTTTAATACAACAAGGTATACAATTTACGGCGATATTGATTGGCTAACGCATTGCCCTGACCTATCGCGGTTAAGATTTCCATGAAGACTTGTTTGATTTTCCCATCAGCAGCGTTCATATCTTTTTGTAAAATAACAAACAATAATTCAAGGGCTTCTTCATTACGTTGAGCTGCATTTAATGCTTTGGCCAAGATGATAACAGCGTCTACATTATCTGGCTGCTCTGCGAGATTTTGTTGCAGTTGACGAATTTCTGGAGTATCAGCCGCATCTTCCGC
>NZ_JACJFI010000211.1 GCF_014164505.1 Shewanella sp. SG41-4
GGCACCAATAACGAATTCTGTTGCGGCAACATGCTCCCCAGCATATAAACCTGCAAAGTGTTTCCAACCATGTAATTTATTTTTAGCTACAGGCAGCTGCTCTTCATTCGTTTGTTTGAATGAAGCCTCATGTTGACTTATTGTCATTATTTTTATATTCCTATTTTGAAAATAAGTAAAACCCTCATCAGAAAACGATGATAAAGTGATACTGCCTTTCCTTTAGTGACTATTTATTATTTCTATTGAGTTGAAATAATAACCCCATTTATATTCATATTATTTTTATAAATCATTCACTCGTTATTGATCTAATTCCAATGTTAAACGTCATTTTATTTAATAATTTTATTTAATCATTTACTTTAGCTTTGCTAATATTCTTTCCGCTGTATATTCATTGGTTATCAATGAATTAATTAACCGACCTTGCAATGCTGAAAATATAGCATCAACTTTATGTTGGCCAGCAGCAATACCGTAAACAGGCTTATTTGAATCAATCCTCAACGGAGAGCTCATCACTAATTGATTTATTGAATGATCGAGTAACTGCCCTTGGTCGTTGTACACCCAACTGATGATTTCACCAGTGGCATTGTCATTAATTAACTCGGTTAACTGTGGCTGATTAATGAAACCATCGAGCAATAATGGTGACTCTGCGCCCATGTGCCCTATTCCTACAAAAGTGGCATCTGCTTGTTTAACTAATTCAAAAATACTTTTTACCGGCGATAAGTCATGCAATAACTGCTTTTCCGCCACTGAAGTCGCAATAACGGGTAACGGCATAGGGTAATGCTTAGCCTGCACTCGATTAGCCATACTGACCACGATATCAAATGCTGATGCAGAACCGTCTAACATCATATTGCCTAATAGCGACACTATTTTATGTTGCGGACATAGCATCGAAGGTAACTCATCAATACAAGCTTTGAGTGCTCGTCCGGTACCAAAGGCTAGAGTTTTAGGCTGTTCAGATTTTAAGTATCGCTCTAATACACCTGCGCCACATTGCGCTAAACCGTGCACGGAACTGTCATCAGCAGGATCGCTGGGGACAATTTCGCATTCCAATAAATTAAAAGCTTGGGTTAACTGTTGGCCCAACTCCATACATTTAACAATGGGGTGATCTAAACGGACTTTAATTAACCCTTCACTAACCGCTAATGCGACTAAACGTTGCGCTGACTGTCTTGATACTTCTAATTTTTGGGCAATTTCATCTTGAGTATTCTTCGCGACGTAATATAACCACGCAGCTCTTGCCGCTTGCTCTAATCGCGCGAGTTCTGAATTCGACTTGTTATCCATGTTGTCCTTTATATTCAGTATCAACGCATTAACGCTGGCATTAGACGATTAAAATGTTGCCAATGACTTAATACCGAAATCTCTGGGTAAGCCTGTGACACTGGGTGTAACTCATCGCTAACGTTATCGACTATATGACCACCGCCAATATAATGAATCACTTTCATTTTGGCCGCGACAGCGGCACTGACGCCAAAAAAGCTATCTTCAATCACCAAACAATGCTGTGGCTCGACCCCCATACGTTTAGCCGCATGCAGAAATAAATCAGGTGCCGGCTTACCTCGTTTGACTTCGCTGGCAGTAAAAACATTTGAACCAAACACATCCGTTAACCCTACAACTTCTAATGCTCTGGTTGTACGCGGTAAACTGCTGCTGGTTGCTATGCAATACGGTACTTTCAAGTCTTCCAATATCGATCTAATTCCATCGGTTACCGTCAGATTATGCTCAAACTCAACCAATAACTGCTGACGATATTCTGCTTCAAACTGTTCAGGTAATGTAATCGCCAGCAAACGATTTACTTTGTCGGCGACGGTAGTAAATTGACAACCTAGAAAATGCTGTTGTACAAAAGCCATATCAATGCAGGCGCCCAATAGAGCCAGTTTATCGATTAACACTTTGGCGCTAATCACCTCACTGTCGATCACAACCCCATCGCAGTCGAATATTATTAATTGTGTATTTACGTTCATTTGCTCGCCTTACCAGATCAAGTCAGATAACTAACCATATTTTACAACGTGCTGAACCTGAAACCACAATAATAAATCCAACATCACATTCTGTAGAGTACAACAAAACTCAAATAACGTGGATAAGTGACCACATTACACCAACTAGAGTAAACATTCGCACCACACATGAGCATATGCCCTACTAATGAGCATATTCCCTTTTATAAATATTGATGTCAATCACAATTCTCTAATTAAATAAGCAAAACGAGCTTTAGCCATTGCTTATACACATGGCGCGATCATAAAATGTTGTTTAAATTCAATAAAATATTTTAAACGTAGTGATTCAACCTATTAATAAACAACCAAATAGCTAAAAAAAGATAGACTGTTTTCAATGTGGAACAATTGAAAAATACCCTAACGTCATCAAACTGTTCACTAAAACTTAAGATGGCTTAATGCATGATGCACCAAATATTTTCGTCATGTTTACGTACTAAGATAAGCAGATGTCAGCTATTCAACAATAAAGTTTATGTTCATAAAACAACCTGTTGTTGTAATAAAATTACATATAGTTATGCATTTGTGGCCATCATCACAGCAAATACAGCCTGAAAGCTGTAATTTTATTTACAAAGAATATTTTGCAAAACTAATTTGTTGAATATTTTTAAAGGAAACCATTATGACAGTCACCAATACTCAAGAACTTGATTTATTAGTTGAGCGCGTAGCCAAAGCACAAGCCGAGTTTGCCAACTTTAGCCAAGAAAAAGTGGATACCATCTTTAGAGCAGCGGCTCTAGCTGCAGCAGATGCGCGCATATCTCTGGCGAAGATGGCCGTAACAGAAACGGGGATGGGTGTATTAGAAGATAAAGTGATTAAAAACCACTTTGCATCTGAATACATTTATAACAAATACAAAGATGAAAAAACCTGCGGTATTTTATCTGAGGACTTAACCTTCGGTACCATTACCATTGCAGAGCCTGTAGGTATTATTTGCGGTATTGTCCCAACAACTAACCCTACTTCTACTGCTATTTTTAAAGCGCTTATTAGCTTAAAAACCCGTAATGGCATTATTTTTTCGCCGCACCCTAGAGCTAAAAACTCAACCACAACGGCAGCTAGAATTGTTTTAGATGCAGCCGTTGCAGCAGGTGCACCTAAAGATATTATTGGCTGGATTGATCAACCTAGTGTTGCCTTGTCTAATCAGTTAATGACTCATGCGAAAATTAATCTCATTTTAGCCACTGGTGGACCAGGCATGGTTAAAGCGGCCTATTCATCTGGTAAACCTGCCATTGGTGTTGGTGCTGGTAATACACCTATCGTTATCGATGAGACCGCAGACATCAAACGCGCGGTAAGCTCTATATTAATGTCAAAGACCTTCGACAATGGTGTGGTGTGTGCATCTGAACAAGCGGTGATTGTAGTAGACAGCATTTATAAGCAAGTTAAAGAGCGATTTATCAGCCACGGTGGTCATATTCTATCTAAAGCTGAAACCGCAGCCATGCAGAGTGTGATCCTCAAAAACGGCGGCCTAAATGCTGATATCGTTGGTCAAAGTGCAGTATCTATAGCTGCAATGGCCGGTTTTGAAGTGCCTAGTACCACCAAAGTGCTTATCGGTGAAGTAACTGACATTAATGATGCTGAAGCCTTTGCTCACGAGAAATTATCCCCGTTATTAGGGATGTATAAAGCAAAAGACTTTAATGAGGCAATGGACAAAGCGGAAGCCTTAGTCACCTTGGGTGGTATTGGCCATACATCTGGTTTGTATACCGATCAAGACACCCAAGATGAGCGCGTTAAAGCCTTTGGTTTTAGAATGAAAACAGCCCGTATTTTGATTAACACACCTGCTTCACAAGGTGGTATCGGTGACTTATATAACTTCAAGCTAGCACCATCATTAACACTAGGTTGTGGTTCATGGGGCGGTAATTCAATTTCTGAGAACGTCGGCCCAAGTCATTTAATCAATAAAAAAATGGTCGCTAAGAGGGCTGAGAACATGTTGTGGCATAAGCTTCCTTCATCTATTTATTTCCGTCGCGGTAGCTTACCGATAGCACTTGAAGAATTAAGTGATAAAAAACGCGCGTTGATCATCACTGACAAGTTCTTATTTAATAACGGTTACTGTAATGAAACCTTAAAAATTCTTAAAGCACAGGGGCTTGAAACCGAAGTGTTCTACGAGGTAGAAGCCGACCCAACCTTAGCTATTGTTCGTCAAGGTGCTAAAGTTGCGCAAAGCTTCCAACCGGACGTCATTATCGCGTTAGGTGGTGGCTCACCAATGGATGCAGCGAAAATCATTTGGGTTATGTACGAACACCCTGAGGTTGATTTTGCTGATTTAGCGCTGCGTTTCATGGATATTCGTAAACGTATTTACAAATTCCCTAAAATGGGTGTTAAAGCTCAAATGGTTGCCATTCCGACAACCTCAGGTACAGGATCAGAAGTGACTCCTTTTGCCGTGGTAACCGATGAAGTAACCGGAAAAAAATACCCTATTGCTGACTATCAATTAACACCGAACATGGCGATTGTCGATCCTAACTTAGTCATGGACATGCCAAAATCATTGACCGCTTTTGGTGGTATTGATGCTGTCACTCATGCGTTAGAAGCTTATGTGAGTGTAATGGCAAACGAATACAGTGATGGCCAAGCACTACAAGCATTAGACCTATTGTTTAAGTACCTACCGGACTCTTATGAATTTGGTGCCAAAGCACCAGTCGCTCGTGAAAAAGTCCATAATGGTGCCACCATAGCCGGTATTGCTTTTGCCAACGCATTCTTAGGCGTTTGTCACTCAATGGCGCACAAATTAGGAGCCGAATTCCACTTAGCTCACGGTTTGGCTAATGCATTACTAATCTCTAACGTGATCCGCTTTAACGCGACAGATATGCCAACTAAGCAAGCAGCGTTTAGTCAATACGACCGTCCTAAAGCGTTGTGTCGTTATGCTGCCATTGCAGATTATTTAAAGCTAGGTGGTAAAACTGATGCTCAAAAAGTTGAAAAACTGATTGAGAAAATCGAACAGCTAAAAACAACTATTGGTATCCCTGCATCAATTCAGGATGCTGGTGTTAATGAAGCAGATTTTATCGCCAAACTGGATGAACTTGCTGAAGATGCATTTGATGATCAATGTACTGGTGCCAATCCACGTTACCCGTTGATTAAAGAGCTAAAACAAGTGTTATTAGACAGCTTTTATGGCCGAGCTTATAAAGACTAGTCGATTCTAAAATAAGCAGTAAGCTTTAAACATTACGCCTTACAATATTGTAAGGCGTTTTTTTCGTCTTAACATTCCCACCGAAAATGAACCTATGGCTATTTAATTCAGTTAGCGAGACAAAGGACTGCTTGATAACCGTTTATTATCCCGAGTTGAGGTTACTTAGCCAATGCCAGCATAACGGCCTTATTGGCATGAATTTGGGTCGTATCATACAAAGGAACATGGGTATGTTGTTGCTGCACTAATAGGGCTATCTCAGTACAACCTAAAATCACCGCCTCAGCCCCTTGCTCATATAATTTGTCAATAATGCCAAGATAGCATTGTCTTGATTGCGGATTTATCGTGCCCAGACATAGCTCTTGATATATTACGTCATGGATT
Organism: Shewanella sp. SG41-4; assembly: GCF_014164505.1. Taxonomy (GTDB): domain Bacteria; phylum Pseudomonadota; class Gammaproteobacteria; order Enterobacterales; family Shewanellaceae; genus Shewanella. The sequence goes on from NZ_JACJFI010000211.1 coordinate 5,692, forward strand.
ATTGTTTGCTCGTCTGACGAAGGTACAATTACCTCTATGGGATAGTTATCGCTTATACGCTGCTTATAAAAGTCCTGTTCCATGGTAAAGCGTGTGCCGAGTAGGCCGACTTTACTGATCCCATCAGCTAACAACACCTCAGCTGTGGCATCTGCAATATGCAAAATGGGTATAGATATTTGTGCTTGGATCTCATCAGCCACTTTGTGCATGGTATTGGTACAAATCAATAAGAAGTCTGCCCCGCCAGCTTCAACCGCTTTAGCGGCTGTGGTTAAATGAATCGCGGTATCGTGCCATAATCCTTTATGTTGCAGGGTTTCTATTTCAGCAAAATCGACACTGTATAAACAAATTTTGGCCGAATGCAGCCCACCTAATGCAGACTTAACACCTTGATTAATCGCTTTGTAATAATTGAGTGTCGACTCCCAACTCATACCACCTATCATACCGATTGTTTTCATGCTCACTCCTGTGGCTGAATGCTGTCCGTCTATAAAGACATTATTACTATGATAGGAACTTAATTTTGGATCGCAAGCTTAATGGCGGATTGATAATGTCTATTTCAGGCTTGGGTCGATTTACCGCTTTATGGTTCTAAGGTGTCATGACTGACGCTGACTACCTGATTGTGGTAGATTCATTTTTAGATAAAAAAAACCAGCTAATGCTGGTTTTATTCTAGCCATATAAAATGGTGCTATCGATGGGTGAGCATTTTATCGGTTACGACTTAAATGGCATTGCACCTAAGTAGTCTTTTTTACCCACTTCAACACCATTATGGCGCAAAATTGCATAGGTAGTTGTCACATGGAAATAAATATTAGGAATGGCATGTTCAAAAGCGAAATCACGGCCAGTTAGATATTTATCTTCCCAACGACGATGAGTAATTTTACGCGTTTCTGCACCAGTAAAATCTTCGGCTGTAAACGTGGCTAAATAATCGATAACAGAAGCTATACGAGCTTGTAACTCCGCTAATGTCGTCTCATTATCTTCATGTTTTGGCGCACTATCTTCTTGGCCAGTTAAACGCGCTACTGCTAATTTGGCTGTATCGCACGCAATTTGCACTTGACGAGTTAAGTTAAATTGATCTGGTGCTAAACGTGAATTAAGTAGCACCGACATTTCAATTTTTTTAGCTTCTGCAAAGCCTTCACCTTTGACAAGGATTGCACTTAGGTTATTAAGCATTTTACTAAATTGTACAACCGTTAAATCATAAAGCATTGAGAATACCTCTTTATATAAATGGACTTGCTTTGTTATCGACTTAAACCATCAATAAATTTGTGTGGATCATTCATCATCATTTTATGGAATCGCTATGAATGGTGCTGCTATGAAAAGTTTATCTCACATATCATAGTGATTAATGAGTATTTTAGTAAGCGACATCAATGTGCTAAACAGTATACGGTTTATAATAAAACACCAGTAAATGCTTATAAAAAAACCAGCAGATGCTGGTTTTTGAATTATCACACAATAAAGTGATTACAGCGCAGCAAGCGCTTCTTTACACAGTTGGGTAATGCGATCCCACTCTTCGTTGTCTACTGCATCAGTCGGTGCTATCCAGCTGCCGCCAATACAATCAACATTCGATAGTGCTAAGTAATCTTTATAAGTCGCAGGGCTAATACCGCCTGTTGGACAGAAACGAATATCAGATAATGGGCCAGAGAATGATTTCAGTGCATTGACGCCACCAGAAGCTTCTGCTGGGAAAAACTTGAAGTGAGTGTATCCCAACTCCATACCCACCATGATCTCTGAAATACTTGCCACACCAGGAATCAATGGCACG
>NZ_JACJFI010000212.1 GCF_014164505.1 Shewanella sp. SG41-4
CTTGAGGCACACCTATAAACTCGCGCTAAGTAAACTTCTATATATCACTAAAATAGTGCAATCATCTTCACACAATGCCAGCCTCACTAATATGAGCTTTTTTTTGTAAGATTAGGTTTAAAAATCAACAGATACAATAGTTTACTCAATCCCCAATAGGCAAAAACACTAGCTAAAATGGCGATAAATGAAAACTGCGCAGGCAGCCATTGAGTTGCATTATCTTGATGAGAAAAAGAGAGTGATAGCAACCCGCCATTATTATCCAGCCAAATGCCAACTTCAGGGTTGAATATATGCATTATTCCCATAATGAAAAAGATAAACGAAATAAAATATCCAAAGCCAAAAATAGCAGTTAAAGACAAGTGTAATAGGCTTTTTTGAGTAATTTGTAATAAACTTTTTAATATCGCTTTGGGGTGCCCTTTAGCGACACTTTGCGCATGCAAAATATCTGAAATTAATGGTGTCAGGTATAAATCAGGCTCACCTAAACGGTCAATAGCATTAATAATTCTTTTTTCTTCACTTTCAGCGCCATCATTTAAAGCTGACTCATATAGATGGCTTAAAATTTCCATCTTAATATCATCTTTTTCACTTACCGATAAAGGTGCTAACTTGTGATTAAGTTCGCGCTCAAAGTTACTCCATAATTTTTTAGATGTTTCACTTTTAATAGGAAATTGATGTGTCATTATTGCATCACCATTTTTAGCACTGAGCTATGCGTATTGGTCCAAATTACTTTCATTTTATCTAAAGTCTCAATACCAGCGTCGGTAATTTGGTAATACTTACGTGGTGTACCAACCTCGGCTGTTTTCCATTCTGTTTGAACTAATCCATCACGCTTTAAACGGTTAAGTAACGGGTAAAGCGTTCCTTCGGCGACTTCTATTGAAGTAAGATTTTTAATCTCCGACGCTATTTCGTAACCATAACTCATGTTTTGTTTTAACTTTAATAAGATAATAAATTCTAGTAAACCTTTACGAAATTGAGGCAACCATCGGTCAATGATCTGATCAGAAAGCATGGCACAGTTATCTTTTATTATTTAATCATGCCTACATAGTAAAACGATACACATGCCATTGCAATTTCTGTTCGGTATTACTTTAAAAATGCTGTTATTAGTCAAAGATAACCTAGGTCACTTGATAAAATATCATCTAAACCCCATGATTACTATGCCAAATAAATTTAACTACGTACATTGTATTGCTATGTATTATTTGTTGAATTACACTACCTAGCAATGCAATGTGCATAGTATTGATTTTAGGTGATCAAATGAATATTAAAAATATAGCCATTATAATTCTAACCTTGGGTTTAATAAGCCATGTCCAAGCTAACGAAAATGAATATGACGTAAACGAAGTTTCAAAATTAATGGCTTCATATGAGCAACTTGGTCGTTTTAATGGTGCAATAACGATTAAAAAAGACGATAAAATTATTTATAGTCGGGGTTATGGATCCGCGAATGTAAAAACAGAAGTTAACAATGCTAGTGATAAAGTATTTGCAATAGGTTCAATTTCAAAGCAATTTACCGCTAGCGCCATATTATTATTAGCGCAACAAGGTAAATTATCATTAGCAGACCCCATAGCGACATACCTACCTTACTATCAAAATGAAGTGGGTCAAAAAGCGACTATTTACCAACTGTTAACTCATACTGCCGGTATTCCAGATCCTATGGATACGGGTAAAGGTATTGACGGTGATAATGATCCACTCATGCACGAGAAAACCTTACCTATCACAAAGAAATCATTAATTGATAGCTTTAAAGATCTGCCTAACTCATTTGAACCAGGCAGCCGTTATGAATACACCAATACTGGCTATATTTTATTAGCTGACATTATTGAGCGAACATCAGGAAAAACTTACGCTGATTACCTAAAAACCTACCTTTTCGAACCTGCTGGCATGAAAAATACTAGTGCATCCAGACCTGACAATAGTCCGCTGTTAGTCGAGAGCTATAGCGGCATAGGTTCCGACAAAGTACACACCACTAAAATAGACAACAGTTGGTTAGTCGGTGCAGCAAGCCTTTATTCAACCACAGGAGATTTGTTCAAATGGGTAGATGCAATGAATGCCCATAAAATATTCAAAGACAAGAAGTTTGATTATTTACTCTCTAATCCTGTGGATTTGAGAAGAAATAATGAGTTTTATGGTTATGGCATGGAAATGACAACATTATGGGGTCAAAAAGCCTATCGCCATGATGGTGCAACAGCAGGCACAGTGGCAGATTTCATTTACCTTCCAGAGCAAAATATAACCATTATTATATATATGAATCATGTACATAATGTTAGTAATATTGACCTCTCAATTGATATAAGAAAAAAAATTATTCAACAAGTTTCAGGCATTTTGTTAGCCCATAAAACGCCCGATATAGTGTCTTTAGTAAGCAATAACACCCTAGATTTACAGCAATATGTAGGCCGTTATGCGTTTGATGATGACCATCAAATAGCGATAACACTCAAAGATAATACTTTGAAAATTAACACCATTGGCTTAAAAAATTGGACATTATATAACTTAGCGCAAGTGACTCACCTACCACCAGATCAATTCACTGACACAGCCACAAAATTATTTAACTTACTTAATACCAATGAGTTAACTAAATTATCTGAAATTTTTGATGAGCAAATGGCCTCTGCACCGCTCGATGTTTTTCAAGGGTTTTGGCAGCAATTAGAAGCAGAACTTGGCGCTTTAGAAAATCACTATAGCTTTTCAAAAAGTAATGATAATGACGAGATCCAGCAGCGACTAATTTTTGAAAAAGGCATTGTAGATATGTCGGTCTTTTTCGATAAAGATGGAAAAATTAAAGGCATTCAAAACTCCTCACCAATCCCCAAAGAAGAGAATGGTTTTACATCTAAACTTATCAGCATAGAGGGTGATAAGTTACTCATTGACGGATATGTTATAAAGCAGCATCAAGATTTAATTCTTAAATTTACCCGTAATAATAAAAATCAAATCACTGGCTTTAGCTACAACCAAATGGTCGAACATCAAGCAATTAAACAATAGTAACTTCCCCCCGTGACTTCGCTGTGTGCACGGGGGGGCTTCTCGACATAATTGACTGACCACTTTTTACTTCGCCATTCAAAGCGACTAGTAAATTACCAGTTTCGCACCATGTGCACGATACAGAGCTGAATTTGTGTTTTCGGATACACGGTATTAATGGCATCCAGAAAGCCTTTTAAGCCGTCAATACAGGTCATGAGTATTTCATTGTGTCCTCTTTTTTAAAGCTCGGTCAACACATTGAGCCAAAACTTAGCACCTTCATTCTCCGCTATCCACATTCCTAGCAACTTTTTGTGGCCTTCCAAGTTTACGCCAAGGGCTGAGAAAATCGCTTTGTTGATGACCTTATTACTCTCTCGAATTTTGACCACGATACAGTCGAGAAAAACAATTGGGTAAACAGGCTCAAGTGGGTTTGATTGCTACTCTATAACTTGGTCTATGTCGGCGTTCGTCGCTCGGGAAATGAGCGTGGGAGAAATTTCAGCACCATACATCTCATCAAAGGTATCAACAATATCGCGTGTCGTCATGCCTTTGATATACAGATGTAAAATCTTGTCATCCATAGAGGTGAAACGGCTTTAATACTTTTTAACGATTTCAGATTCCAAACTGCCATTACGGTCGCGAGGCGTGTCTAACTGAAAACTGCCTTCATCCGTTTTAACTTTTCTGCTGGAGTAACCATTACGGCTATTGTTAGTGAGAGTTTTCTCATTCTTTTGATAACCTAAATGATGTTCAGGTTCAGCACTTAATGCCGCTTCAACAGTCACTTTAGTTAACATTGATCTGAAATCATTTAGATCAGCTTCAGACTTTATACCTTTGGCTGTTTGTTTAGCGCAAGCTTCTAATTATTGTTTATATTGGAATGACTCTAAAACCGTGGCCAATTTAACTTGACCACTTGTATGTGGCATACTAAAACATTGTACATATTCAAACAAAAGATGAGACGACTAACGAACCGGAACTGGGGCGTTAGTATGGGATATCAATTGTTTAAAGTGCAGCAGTACATGCTAGGCTGGATCAACTACTTTGGCATAGCCAGTGCCTACCTAGGATGTGTCGATTTAGACCATTGGATCCGTCGCCGCGTAAGTATGTGCTACTGGCGTCAGTGGCGAAAGCCATGGACTAAGGTACAGAATTTACTCAAGCGTGGTGTCAGGTTCCAACTACCCGTCGGTTGTGGTATCGCAAGCAAGGGACCATGGCGAAGTTCGAAAACTCCGGAGATACAGCAAGCGCTGAGTAATGAATATCTGAATAAAGCGGGTTTCTGTTCACTAAGAGATGGATGGATCGCAGTTCATTACCCTAACCAGAAAGTCTAGGTTAGGCGTTCTTAATGAACCGCCCTGTGCGGAGCCGCATGCAGGGTTGTGTGGGGGCTGAAGGTTAGATACCTTCGGCTACCCGATTAAATTAAAATTAACCACTGCCAATATTGCTAGGGCATTGCTCGTGAGATAATGTCTTCAAGCAACCTCCCCATACTTATGTATAAATTTGATGGTTTCTCTGCGGAGATTCTTAATGCCGATAATTCACTGCTGTTGATCAATTGTCCTGCCTTAATAACCGCAATCGGTGCAGCGAGTGCTTGCAAATCATCTAAAGGGTTCTCTTTTAGTACAACCAAATCAGCTACCTTTCCAATCTCTATAGAGCCGTATTTATCGTCAACTCCCAATGCGGTTGCAGCATTGATAGTCGCAGCCCGTAAGACCTTTATTGGCGATATTCCCGCTTTCACCATCAATTCAATTTCAAGGTGGGTTGATAACCCTGGTGGCATATATAAGGTTCCGCCATCAGAGCCTAACAATAATGTAACCTCTTGTTTGTCCAGCTCTCTAACTATGTCAAAAAGAAACTGCTCCTCTTTTCTATTCCAGTCCGCTTGTTCCTGCGATGCTCCTAGCCATCTTTTAACGGCAAACTCTCTATTAATTATGCGATAAAGAGGATTTATGGTGTTCAACGGCAGGCTATCGACAAAAGCAGCTTTGTCTTGGCTTAATTTAGTCAAGTGATGGAATGTCGCCAATGTAGGAGTAACGGTTGGATTAATCATCTTTAATTCGCTCACCCAAATGGCCATGCTGTTTTGATCAAATGAAAAATTAAGCGGGCCTTGAAAAATATCTTCCACATGCTCAAGAGATTGCAAGCCACTGTTAGATTGCAATCCAAGCCCATCTATCGGGTTAGGGCCATGCTTGGCTATGGGGAAATCCAACCGTCTGGCTTCATCCGTGATGGCTTCAAAAACCTCCTTATCTAAGTAGCCATAGGCTTTGATAAAATCATATCCATCATCTTTATATTTTATAACCAGTTCACGTGCTTTTGCTGGTGATATCACTACCTGCTGAAGAGCATGGGCATATCTTTCACCGTCTAAAACGGGGGATGACGTATACAAATTGCTGCCAAGCCAATCACCTCTGTTCAACTCACTCCTCCATCTAAGGTGCATGGGTAACCCTCTCATATTCCTGACAGAGGTAACGCCATATGCGAGGTACAAGGCTAAGTATTTTCTGTCATGCAGATGAACGTGCATATCAAACAGGCCGGGCACGACGTAATCGCCGTGCAAATCGATCACCCGAGCATCTTGACTTTGGATAGATGTTTTTTCTCCAATAGAGACGATCCGGCCTTTGGAAAGGTAAATTCGTTGATTTCTTATTGTTTTACCCGTTAATACATCAATGTAATTTGCATTATCGAGCATAATATCTTCTGCGTTATCAACGGCGTGCAAATCGTTAGGCATTTCATAAATTGAAACTGGAATGGAGAGTAGTATCAGAGCGAGTAAACATAACAGCGATAGGATTGTATATTTCAGCAAGTTAATGAGAATCTTCATATTAATGAGCCTATTTGTAAACTTGGATTTAACACCCGCAGAAAACGGATGAGTTTTTGATGGCGATGGTTAGCTGACCTTATCATCTAACTGTAATACAACATCTTTCAATTACGTGATTTCAATTTTTTATCTTTATATGAGCTCAAAGGTTTATTGAAATAAGAGTTTGTCTTGGGTTAGTTTCCTGGCTTTTCATGCAACAAACCAATGCTAAGGTACGTAAGTGCCAGATTATTGGGCCTACTTCCGATTGCAGAGCAGCAGATTCATCTTACTGTAGGATTCTGGCCAGTGCATAAAGCCCACTTTCCAGTAAACCGTCAAGGTAATGAGAATGAGCAATCTCTATTTCGCCTTTAAGAAAGCCAGAGGAAATTCATTTGTAATAGAAACACTGGATAAAACCACGCCTAGAGGAAATAGACTTAATTTGACTAAATTCTTCATGCTAATTTCCTTATGGTTTGAATATGACGCGGTGGAGCTAACGTTGTGCTTAGGTTGTTTAAAGATGATGTATCACAAGGTGCATCAGAGGCACCAATATACCGTGCTCGATTGCTTGAGTTTGTTATAGGCTGATTTCAACATCATCAATTTTCCAGCCACCTTCGTTTATCATTTTTATAATTTGTTTTTCTTCCGCAGACGATTGATTTCCACAAATGTCTTTTTGCGAGTATTCGAGAGTGGCTGTATTAGCATCAATAACTTCACTGGCTAGAGTTATTTTTTTGCACCTCGCAACCTCACTTGAGACGTTTAAATAAAACTCAATCACCTCGTCACGAGACTTCCCCATCTGTTTTAGGTATTGCGGGAATTTCGATTCTGTTTCTTCTTGTTTTCGCTTTGAGTAATAAGCCTTGTCATCTTCGTAGCTAATGCTATTTAGCACTTTAATATTGTACTCTTCGTAAACCTGGCTAGGTGATTCTTCAGAAGAACATCCAATCAGTTGATATATTACGGATAATAAAATTATATATTTAGCTAAATTCAAATTGATTCTCCAAAGCCTCTAATGCCGCGTTAAAATGCTGAAATTGTTAGTTATAATGTGTAGCCAAAAGGAACTAGGGCAGCTTTTTAGTTTTTATCTCTTTAAGGCGAAGAACTACATTGGGTATTTTCTGAAAAGCATTATTAGAGTATGCGACAACAAAAAAGTCACCTCTCATTTGATTGAATCCCAAAATCTTGTTTGCTCGAGCTGTCTCACTAAAATACAAATCGACGTCAATTTGAGAGACTTTTAACTCAATTGATATTCAATTTACACCACCATAGAGAGCTTCACTTTTGATGTTACCCACATTATCCCATTTAACATCAAGGAACGTCTGCTCTTTACCTTGAGAAAGTGGCGATGAAAAGTGTACCCCATAATCATCTGCTGTAAAATAAACCCAACCTTTCCAGTTTTTTGGCTTGATAGAGACAAATAAAA
>NZ_JACJFI010000213.1 GCF_014164505.1 Shewanella sp. SG41-4
TAAGATCGCAAGGTTCCACCCTGCACGGGCCAAAAGGGGATCAACAGCAATCCCCTCTTGGATCACCCCTGCCGTTCCGGCAACATTTTCGCTTTTTAACCAAACAACAGCAGCGAAAAAATTGCGACGGAAATTGATCCAGCTTTTAACTTCGTCTGTAACCGTCTTCGGCCCATCTTATTGTAAAGAGAGAAAATGCTAACGCTTCCGATGGTACATCCTGTACCGCGAAAGCTAGCCTGACGTCCTGTCAGGCTCACGCATTCTTTTATAAAGAGTCTTCAACGGCCTCAAGTTCAGAGTTGAATTTAGACTTTTGCAAGCGTTACTAACTCGTTTGTGGACAGAAACGATTTAGATGCTAAGCTCTAATTAGTGAGTTTCGGATTAAAATTTCTATGGTTTAACGTTACGAGCATGCGCTCGAACTTTTGAACGTCGCGGGGGACAGTAGGCCCCGAATGACAAATATTGTTATGTGTGAATTTGAAATAGAAGCTCCCCGCCAGATATTTTTATATTGCCAAAATTACCGGTAAGCTCAAATCCACTATCGACTACCTGCAATGTATCAATGTTGCCATAATCAATTGAACCGTCTGGATCAATTGATGGTATTACAACTGATTTGGGCTTTAAACCAGATACAGAAACTGCATTAGTGAATTGAAGTATTGCTTTTCGGTAGCACGTATATTCATTTAACTTTGACTCGGCATAATATCTGGACTCAGGCCAGATGCTGGCCTCAAGCTCAAAGCAAAGACAGTTATTCTCATAACTCCAATCTAAAACGAAAGAGTCAGTGAGATTGATACCTTTTAATACTTCCATTTGACTCCAACCCATAGTCATTCACATATAACGCCCCGCTATTAAGTGAACTGTAAATTTAGGTACAAGGCAACTGATAATCGAGATGACTAACCATACAAGGTGAAATGTTGTGATTTCAAAGCCTCTCTCGAACGAAAACGATTCGGATATAACCAATGCTATTCCCATATAACCACCAAATGTAAATGTATAAACACTCGGTAATATCAGCGCATAAGATAACTTTTTTTGAACGATTAACGATATCGCATACGAAACAATAAAGCATATCGTAAATGGGAGCAGTCCAATAAAAACGCTATTCCTTATAATAATAAAGGTTGGCGATAACGCTAAAAAAGCGCCTGCTAACACAGCAAAAAATATGGTAACTATATTTAATGTTTTAAGTATACGACTATCCATATGGTTCATTTAACGTTTAGTATTTATGCGTTGCGTATTTATCTCGTTAGACCAGTGAAAACACGCACAGTTAACTATCTGTATGCAAATAACTTATCAGCTTTCAATTAAATACACCATACTGAAAAACGCGCATGTGAATTGACTTAAAAACGCTCAAAACTAATTAAGTTTGAATATGACGGTATACCCATCCAGTTTCGCTCACTCATGATGAACTCTATATGGATTGGATAAACTGGGTCAGCTAAGGATTAGGAAAGCGAGATAACTATCCATTCCAAACACGTTTTGGGGCAAAAACGAGTTAGTTTTCTTGACTTGGAAATGGACCGGTTCAACATTTAAATTGAGGGCGTTGAAGACTTTTTATACAAGAATGCGTGAAGCTCACATGGCCTTTCTCGCACATTCATGTGCTACAAGGCATTCAGGCATCCTGCCTATCAGATGTCAGGCTAGCTTTCGCGGTACAGGTCGTTCTTTGGCGTCCTGCCATCACGACATTCGTGAATCCATTCACATCAGATGTACCATCGGAAGCGTCAGCATTTTCACTCCTTATTACAAGATGGACCGAAGCAGGATTCAAACAAGGCCAAAAGCGAGATTAATTTCCGTCGCGACCTTTTCGCTGTTCAGAAAATGTTGCCGGAACGCTGAGGGTTTGCAAAGGGGTACAAGCGCTTTACCCATTTGGTCTGGTGTGGGCGAAGCGCCACGACGTTAGTGGCCGTAGGCCATACCTTAAATTCACTTTTAGCCAAAAACGTTTTAAAACAGACTCAAATTACATAACCTGTAACTGATAACCCAATATAATTTTTTGAGTAAAATGCGCTCAAATATTACCGAGTAACGGCTATGGCCTAATACAAATTCAACCATTGTTTGCCTAATCGATATAACCACCTATGTACCTGATAAAGCATAAAAAACAGGCCATTTTGGCCTGTTTCGATTAATCACCCACCAAATATCACTTAGTAAGCAACGCTAATACGTTGATTAACATGCTTAGCATTTTCGGCTTCATCGAGCATGGCTTTGGCATAATCCACTACTGATACTCGGCTTTGGCCTAGTGCATCGGTAAAAAATTCGTTGCCGCCTAAACGGTATTGGCCTTCTGACTCGCCAGGGAAGATAATCGCTGCAGGGCTAACATAAGTCCACTCGATAGCAGAATCTGTATCACGGAACACAGCTAGTGCCTCACCTTGGGCGATGGCTTCGGCTTTATAATCTTCAGGAAACTCTGGTGTTGACACTAACGTCAAGCCTGGTGCGACTTCTAAGCTACCTGCACCGCCAACCCACAACAAACGCGGTGTGCCAGCTTTAGGCAAGTGTTGCAATAATTGCTTAGCGGTTTGAGAAACTACTTCATGGTTTTGTGCGATGCGGCCACCGATTGACGCTATAACAACATCAACGTCGGCAAATGCGCTAGCTATGGCATCGCTTGTCATAGTGGTTAAATCAAGCGTACGTACGGCCACATCTTGAGTGACTTTGCTGGCGTCGCGCACTACGGCAACCACTTCATGGCCTCGGCTTATCGCTTGTTGCATGATAGTGCCACCAATCCAACCTGTTGCGCCTAATACTGCTAATTTCATTTTGTGTCTCGCTCTATTAATTATCAATGGAGCTAGTGTAGTGGGTAATCTTTTAGAGATAAATATCGATTATTACGCTTAATTGTATCATTTAAAGATACAAATTAAGGTGTGAAATCATTACGTAATAGTGTCCTTAAAAGCAATCTAAACGGCAGGCTAGTGCGTATCTAATGGCTCATTCATCATGAGATTTTGGCGCCATGCCCGACACAATCAAACAAGCTATTAATATTGTCTGGTTTAAACGCGACTTGCGCTTGTCTGATCATCAACCGCTCGTCGATGCATTTAACCACAATTTACCCTGCTTGCTCATTTACACCTTTGAGCCATTTATGCTGGCTGACTCGCATTATAATGAACGCCATTGGCGCTTTGTGTGGCAGTCGCTGCAAGATATGAATCAACAACTGCTCCGATTTAACGGACAGGTGTATATGTTCAGTATGCCGATGATTGACTTACTAGATGAGATATCCCAAACATTTGAAATTAAAAATATTTATAGTCATCAAGAGATAGGTTTACACAACAGCTTTGAACGCGATAAAACGGTTGCTCGCTGGTGTAATCAACAGCAAGTTAATTGGCAGCAGTCGCCTACTGGAGCTGTAGTTCGTGGCCGAAAAAATCGTCAGGCATGGGATCAACACTGGCAACAAGTAATGAACAGCCCTATTGCCATCCCCAACTGGCAACTATGTCAGTTACAAAAACTCGATAATCATCAAGACCCGACTCTTGATCATGCCATCATGGCACACCATGATCAGTTTCAAATAGGTGGCCCCAAAGCAGCCAGAACAATACTGAGCAGTTTTTTAACCCATCGGGGTAAAGACTATCAACGCAGTATTTCTAGCCCCAGTTTGAGCCGCACCCACTGCTCACGCTTATCGCCTTATTTAGCGTGGGGAAACATCAGTCTAAAGCAGGTATATCAAGCAACATTAACACGTTATAACGAGGTGCAAGCCAGCAATAAAGCGTGGAAAAAACCGTTATTGGCGATGATGTCTCGTTTACATTGGCATTGCCATTTTATGCAAAAATTTGAAAGCCAATGCAGCATGGAATTTACCCCGTTTAACCCTGGGTATGTTGATTATCCCTACCGTACCGACGACAAAGTGCAGCAAGATATTCAACGCTGGGCTGACGGCCAAACGGGGATCCCCATTATCGATGCCTGTATGCGTTGTTTAAAAAAAACCGGCTATATCAACTTTAGAATGCGCGCCATGCTAGTCAGCTTTGTGACTCACCATCTCAATATTGCCTGGCAGCATGCCAGCTTACCGCTAGCCAATTATTTTCTCGATTTCGAACCCGGGATCCATTATCCGCAACTGCAAATGCAAGCCTCGGTCACAGGTATTAACACCATAAGGTTATATAACCCCGTAAAGCAGTCACAGGACCAAGACCCACGCGGTGAGTTTATTCGATTGTGGTGCTCAGAGCTCACCAATTTACCCAATGAGTATATTCATCAACCTTGGCAACCGCCTATGGAAGCGATTTTTAACGACATTATTTTAGGTCGTGACTATCCAGAGCCAATGATTAATTTAACTCAAGCATCACAAACTGCCCGCGATCGTTTATGGTCGTATCGCGAACAACCTCAAGTTAAACAGCATATTGTTGCGGTATTAACCCGTCATGTACGCCCAAAGCCCAAACAGAAGAAGGCTCGCCATGACACATAAAAAACCACATTTAGCCCATAAAATCTGTTTGGTATGCCAACGCCCTTTTGCATGGCGTAAAAAATGGGCCAAAGATTGGGACAACGTTAAATATTGTTCTGAACGCTGTCGCCGACATAAATCTGAATAAAGGTAATCACCATGACGACGCTTTACACCAATGCTTCACCGACACTATTGCCAGAAACCAGCACATTGAGACTCATCTTGGGCGATCAACTTAATGCGTCACACTCCTGGTTTAAACAAGTCGATCCTAATGTGGTGTATTTGATTGCCGAGTTGGGACAAGAAGCAAACTACGTCACTCATCATGTGCAAAAGATCTGTGCCTTTTTTGCCTCTATGGCGCAATTTGCACAGGCCTTAGCCAAGAGTGGTCATCAAGTGATGTACCTAACATTAGATGACACCCAGCACTATGCTGATCTCCCTGCATTACTTGAAAATATCACCACAACCCAGCAACTGACGATATTTGAATATCAACAGCCTGATGAATATCGCTTAGCGCAACAATTGAGTGAACTCGCACTGCCAAAGGTGAGTAAAAACAGCTATGACACAGAGCATTTCTTACTGCCATTTGCCGATATTCAGCTCGAATTTACACCGAATAAACATGTGAAAATGGAGTTTTTTTATCGACGCATGCGCAAACGCTTTAATGTATTAATGCAAGAGGGTGAACCATTAGGTGGCCAATGGAATTTTGACCAGCAAAACCGTGCGAGCTTTAAAAAGAATGACCTTGCTGATGTTCCTGCGCCCTTGGTATTTGCTAACGATGTCAGTGATATTTTAGCCCGCCTTAAGCGCCATAACATCAACACCATAGGTAAGGCAGAAAGCCAATTATTATGGCCAGTAAATCGACGCCAATCGCGTGAGTTACTCGACTTTTTTTGCCAGCATTTATTGATCCGCTTTGGCCATTTCCAAGATGCGATGACCGAAAATAGCCGTGCGGATTGGAGCTTATATCATTCAAGGCTATCGTTTGCGCTTAACGCTAAAATTATTTCCCCCAGTGAAGTGATTAATAAAGTCATCGCGCATTGGCAAGCGCATCAACATGATATTTCACTGGCTCAAGTTGAAGGTTTTGTTAGGCAAATACTTGGCTGGCGTGAATATGTTCGCGGTATTTATTGGGGCAATATGCCTAACTACGCCACTAAAAATGCCTTACAAGCACTGCGGCCGCTACCAGGATATTTTTGGACCGCCAACACCAAGATGAATTGCATGCACCTCGCCATAAAACAGTCGCTCGATTATGCCTATGCCCACCATATTCAAAGATTGATGGTGACTGGCTGCTTTAGTTTACTCGCGGGTATCAATCCAGATGAAGTCGACCACTGGTATTTAGGCATTTACATTGATGCCATCGAATGGGTCGAAATGCCCAATACGCGCGGAATGACCCAATTTGCCGACGGCGGAATTGTGGCCACAAAACCTTATGCCGCCAGCGGTAACTATTTGAATAAAATGAGCGACTATTGCAAAAGCTGCCATTACAATGTCAAACTCAAGACAGAACATAACGCCTGCCCATTCAACAGTTTATATTGGCATTTTATTCAGCGGCATCAAGACCAATTTAAACGTAACCCTCGCATGGCAATGGTATATAAAAACTGGCAAAAAATGGATGTGCACACGCAACAGGCCATTATTAACAAAGCCGATAGCCTATTGGAAAATATAGAAAGCTTATAACCTTTAGTTGTCGGGATAGGATGATGTTATGGACAAAATATCTGCTATGCGCAGCTTTGTTGAAGTGGCCAGTTGTGGCAGCTTTACCCAAGCCGCTGAGCAACTCGGTTTAAGCCGTTTACAAGTATCACGGCACATTAAAGAAGTTGAACAGTGGTTAGCGTTACGATTATTACACCGCACCACTCGCCGAGTAAGCCTAACCTTACAGGGCGAAGAAGCACTTAATTACTGCCAGCGTATTTTAAGTGAAGTCACCGCCATGGAAAGCCGTGCAATTAGTCATAATAACGAACTAGTGGGCACTATCCGTATCGCTTCGCCCATTGGCCTTGGGCAACAAAAACTGTATGACGTGGTTGAGGCTTTTTGCCAACAACATCCGCAAGTGAATATTCAATTGTTACTGTCGGATAATGTCTCGCAACTGGTGAATGACAGAGTCGATATCGCCCTGCGTTACACCCACCAGCCTGATGAAAGCTTAATCGCCAGACGCTTAATGCATATCGACAGTGTGATTTGCGCATCCCCTGACTATCTCGCTAAACATTCAACCATATTGTCGGCTAACGACTTATTGCAACACAACTGTTTGCGCCACTCGAGTCAGCAACACTGGGAAATTATTGCCGATTCACAGCCTTATTTATTGGATGTGAGCGGCAATTTACAAGCCAACGACATGGGCGTATTGATCAATGCGGCACTTCGTGGCAACGGTATAGTGTGTTTGCCAACCGATTTAGCCAACCATTATCTTAAACGAGGTGAGTTAACCGAAGTGCTGCCCAATACTACCGCGCCAGGAAAAACCTTATGGGCGGTCTATTTGTCACGCAGTTATCAGCAAACGGTCGTCAGAGCCTTTATCGACTTTACCGCCAATGCTTGGCAGCAAGACATTAAAAAATGGCAAGCAAGCTAGAGTGACGGAATGACTGATTGAATGATTGAATGATTGAATGACTAATCGCT
>NZ_JACJFI010000214.1 GCF_014164505.1 Shewanella sp. SG41-4
GCAGCAGTTGTCTAAAAAGATTTTAAAAGTGACAAGGGCATGACCATCATGCTTAAGGCGGCTACTTTGCATGGCAAAATAAGCTTCTTCATTATCGGCTTTTCGAACCACAAAATTATCTAATTCAAATGATTTGGTGCCAGAGAGGTTGTGCCATTTAGTGATACGGTCTAGTGCAATTTCACAAGATTGGTTTACTTCGATATGGTTGAGCCATGTTGCAGTTTGTTCGTTTTCTTTATAATGCGGGCATCGAACGGTGTAATTATATATATGAGTGATTGCTGTCATTGTTTACCTACCTATTCGCTATCTAAGTGTTTTCACTATAGACCTTATTTTTTATATTGGTCAATGCTTATTTCAAGAACTTAGATCTAAGCATCACTTTTTACTAAATTAAAAATAAGCTGTTGTCATTGCTGGTTTTTTACATTAAAAGGCAAGTGAAAAAAAGCCCATAATCAAATATGGGCTTATGCTGCGCTACAAAACGAGTTAACCCCAATTCGAGTTAATAAATAGAATAAGTAAGCCAAAATCTGAATATTTGGCCTATCTATCGCCAAACTGATTATTTGTGTTGCTAACAAGACGCTGCTCTACTGACGAATAGTGTCAATAGCGAGTCTATTGCAAGTCTATTGCAAGTCAATACAACGTAGTTAGCGGGACAAATAACGGTTTACTTGCCGTTGCTTGTCCCGAGCTGATGTTAGTTATAAAGCGTTAGTGAAAATTTGACAGATCTCTTGATGTGTTGCCTGTTTCGGGTTAGTAAAGCCACAAGCATCTTTAAGAGCATTGTCTGCTAAAGTTGGGATGTCTTCAGCTTTTACGCCTAACTCAGTTAAATTTGCTGGAATATTAACGGCTTTTGACAATTGCTTAATCGCGTCAATTGCCGCTTTAGCGCCTTGCTCATCTGTCATTGCTGTTATGTCGACACCCATAGCTTTTGCTACATCAGCTAAGCGTGCTGGCACAACTTGAGCGTTATAGGTTTGGACATGGGGCAGTAATAATGCGTTACATACACCGTGTGGTAAGTCATAAAAACCGCCAAGTTGATGTGCCATAGCATGTACATAACCAAGGCTAGCGTTATTAAAGGCCATGCCCGCTAAAAATTGCGCATAAGCCATATTTTCTCTGGCTTGAATATCATCACCTTGTTTAACGGCATTGATTAAATTAGCTTGGATTAGTTCGATGGCTTTGATTGCACATGCGTCGGTGATGGGATTCGCGGCAATAGAGACATAGGCTTCAATTGCGTGTGTCAATGCATCCATTCCGGTAGCCGCAGTCAGCGATGCTGGTTTTTCAAGCATCAATTCTGGGTCGTTCACAGATAGAATTGGTGTGGTATTTTTATCGACAATGGCCATTTTAATGTGCCTTGCTTCATCGGTAATAATACAAAAACGGGTCATTTCACTTGCTGTACCTGCAGTTGTGTTAATCGCGACTAAAGGCATTTGGGCTTTAGTTGATACATCCACACCTTCGTAATCTTTAATGTTACCGCCGTTGGTAGCGACGAGTGCTATTCCTTTAGCGCAATCGTGTGGTGAACCGCCACCTAAAGAAATGATGAAATCACACTTATTGGCTTTTAATAGTTCAAGGCCTGCAGCAACATTACCCGTTGTAGGGTTAGGTTGAACACCATCAAAAATAACTACTTCAATACCATTAGCATTGAGTTTATCTGCAACTTTTGCCACTAAACCAATACTAACCAGTGGTTTGTCGGTGACGATGAGTGCTTTGGTAAATCCAAATGCGTTGATGTCTTTAATTGCTTCATCTACGCTGCCTTGACCAAGAATGTTGACGCTTGGAATAAAGAATTTAGTCGCCATATTGATTGTCCTATATTTAGAATTAAGTTTTCTCTGAGTTAAACATACCAATAACACGACAGCGATTATGTGACGAGGGGCTCGTTAATGGCGAATAAGTCATTATCATTAGGCCGTTTTATTACCAACACGACTTTTTTAAAATAACTGTGATCTGGAGGGGTATTGCCTTGACACCGAAGCTATAATTGGTCGGTAATTGATCGTTTTGTTGTGCAGGTTAGAGATGTTATTTCTCTACAACAATATCATCGAATTTTTTGATGAATATTATACTCTTTATATATAGAATGGTTTACGGTATAAAGACGAAAAATCATAGTGTTAGTTTACTTCTACTATACTGAATAGAGACAGCTTGGATGCTACTGCGCTTGTTAAGGATGGATAAGGGAAATGTATAGATGTTTAGTCTAAATGTTTTTTTCTCAATTTTAGAAAATGCAGCGCTGTTACTCGCGCTGGTTTATGTTTACTCACTCTCTCCTACGCATCAACGCAAGGTGACGCCTTTTTTATGGCAATTTTTCATGGGCGCTGTTATCGGCACGATTGGTGTTGTTATCATGATGGATCCCTTGGTTCATCAGCAGGACATATTGTTTGATGCTCGCACGGTCGTACTCTGTTTAAGTGGTCTATTTTTTGGGGGGATTCCAACTCTTGTCGCCACGATTATCATGGCGCTTTATCGCTATAATTTGGGCGGAGTTGCAGTATGGGTTGGAATATCTGCGTTAAGCAGTAGTGCACTCATCGGATTAATATGGCGTCGGTATCGTCGGCATGAATTGGATCAAATTAGTTATCTTGAATTTTACCTTCTTGGCGTTATTGTTCATTCCCTATTGCTGTTATGGCTATTTTTATTGCCGTTTGATCAAGCGTTAGATGCTCTGCGTACCGTGTCACTTCCTATTATGGTGGTGTTACCTTTATTGACTATGATCATCGGTCATTTACTTGCCAAAATAGTGTTTCGTGGACGCGATATACAAGTCAAATTACAAGAAGATTTTCTTTTTAATAATCAATTTGATATTGGCAATATTGGTATTTCTATTACCACTAAAACTAAGCATTGGTTGAGAGTTAACCCCTATTTATGTCGGATGTTCGGTTATACCGAAAATGAGTTAAAGTCGCTAACTTGGGTAGAGTTAACACACCCAGATGATTTGAATAAAGATTTATTATTATTTGAGAACATGGTCAAAGGCGAAATCAATGAATATGAAATTGATAAGCGTTTTATTGCCAAAGATGGTTCAGTAATCT
Organism: Shewanella sp. SG41-4; assembly: GCF_014164505.1. Taxonomy (GTDB): domain Bacteria; phylum Pseudomonadota; class Gammaproteobacteria; order Enterobacterales; family Shewanellaceae; genus Shewanella. The sequence goes on from NZ_JACJFI010000214.1 coordinate 3,147, forward strand.
ACACCCATGTGACTATAGCGTGTCGTCGCCATGTTCAAGATAATACTTTTTTAGTTATTGCTGGTTTTCTCGATATCACCGATCAGAAACAAGCCGAACAAGATTTATTGCAAAGTAACGAGCAACTTGCGCTGGTACTTGATAGCAGTGAGTTGGGCGTGTGGGATTGGGATGTCAAAAAAAATAGTTTTAGTACTATCGATACAGTGCTGACATTTTAGGTTGTTCAATGGAAGCGCTTAATCTACACCCTAAACTATGGATAAATGCGATACAACTAAAAGATAAATTTAAGTTTCTTCGCAGCATTAATGAAATTGCAAAAGGCCGCTGCATAAGTCAACGTGTAGAATATCAATTAACTAACATGGACGGCGACAGTCGGTGGATTTTGCAAACAGGAAAGGTCGTTGATGTTGATGATAAAGGTAAACCGCTTAGGGTGTGTGGGACTCATAGTGATATTACTGATATCAAGCAGGTTGAAGACTCGCTAAGTATTGCAGCATCGGTATACCAAAACTCCAGTGAAGCCATGAGTGTGTTTACTGCAAAGGGCATTATCATTGATTCAAATCCTGCATTTTCTTTTATCACTGGATTCAGTCAACAAGACATACAAGATAAACATTTACGTATGTTTGAAACAGATCTTCAACCCCAACATTTTTATCAACAATTAAGCCAACAGCTTAGCCAGCAGGGACATTGGCATGGTGAAGTGTGGATGCGCCGTAAAAATGGTGAAAATTACCTTATCTTATTAACCATTAATTCAATCATCCGAACAAAGTCGCAGGCGGCGCGATTTGTTGCGTTATTTTCCGACATTACCGAGAAAAAGCAAACTGAAGAGTTGATATGGCGCCAGGCTAATTATGATGCACTCACCGGTTTGCCAAATCGTAGGATGTTGTTAACATTTTTGAATCAAGAAGTATTTCATTCTGACCGACAGCATAATCACTTTGCTTTGATGTTTTTAGACTTGGATTATTTTAAAGAGATTAACGACACCTTGGGCCATGATATGGGGGATGTGTTGTTAATTGAGACGGCGGAACGTCTTAAAAACAGCGTACGCGAAACCGATGTTGTTGCCCGTCTTGGTGGTGATGAATTTACCATAGTGTTAACTAACCTTGAAGATACTCATGGGGTAGAACGTGTAGCACAACAAATACTTAAACGACTTTCCGAGCCTTATTTATTAGGTGATCAAACGGCCTATATTAGTGGCAGTATTGGTATTACATTATTTCCAGACGATGCCAAAACAACCGAGGCATTATTGAAGAATGCCGATCAAGCCATGTATTCGGCAAAATCCCATGGTCGTAATCGGTTTAATTATTTTACCTCCGCCATGCAAGACAATGCACAAAAGCGGATGGCGTTGATCCAAGACCTCAAAGTGGCGATTATCCAGCAGCAATTTGAGTTGTATTATCAGCCTATTGTCGATTTAAGACGTCAGCAGAGCATCAAAGTGGAAGCGTTAATTCGTTGGAATCATCCAACCATGGGGTTAATATCGCCAGCAGATTTCATCTCTATTGCTGAAGAAACGGGAATGATAATCGACATTGGTAATTGGGTTTTCTATCAAGCTTGTGAACAAGCTGCAAAATGGAAGGCGCAATTTAATAGTGATATTCAGATTAGTATTAATATGTCACCGGTACAGTTTAAAGACGAGTCGACTGAGGTTGATAATTGGCTTAAACACATGTCTTCGCTCGCGCTACCTACGGATAGCATTTGTATTGAAATCACTGAAAACTTATTACATGACATTGAGCCTAATGTTGAGGCTAAAATATTGGCTTATAGTCATGTTGGTATGCAATTGTCGCTTGACGATTTTGGTACCGGTTATTCATCATTATCCTATTTAACCAAATATAATGTTGATTACCTTAAAATTGATGAATCTTTCGTCGGTCGTTTGGCTGCCAAAAATAATGATATGTGTTTGTGTGAAGCGATTATTGCTATGGCTCATAAACTCGGCATGAAAGTGATTGCTGAAGGTGTTGAAACCGAAAACCAACGGCGTTTATTGGCGCTTGCCGGTTGTGATTATGGCCAAGGATATTTATTTTCTCATGCCTTGTGCTGCGATGATTTTGAGCAAAAGTATTTAGTTGAAAAAGTAATACCTTTGCAGGTTTTGAATTAATATCATGTCCATGCTGTGACTATTAATTTGAAATCTGCATGATCCACCATGATGATATGGCTAATGCTATCACTAATGTAATAGTTAATGATGTTTAGATTAGTATACAATAGCGACCTATTTTTATTTGTGTTATTGGGTCTGTTATGTCATTTACGTCGCTAGGGTTACCGTCATTAATATTAGATGCGGTTAATCAATCTGGGTATCAAACTGCTACTCCAGTCCAACAAGCTGTGATCCCACTAGCGCTAGAAGGCCGAGATGTGTTGGCCAGTGCCGAAACAGGTACCGGAAAAACAGCTGCTTTTGCGTTACCTTTGCTAAGTCATTTAATGGCACAGGATCATTCAGACTCATTGCCAGCAAATCGTTTACGCGCGTTAATCATGACACCTACTCGTGAATTAGCGATTCAGATTGAGCAAAACTTAGTTAAGTACAGCCAGTTTATCAATCTAAACAGCTTAGCCGTTTATGGTGGCGCGAGTATCAATCCTCAGCGTAAGGCATTAGAGCAAGGCATCGATATTTTAGTGGCAACACCTGGGCGATTATTTGACATTATTGGCCAGCATGAATTGGATTTATCTTTTGTTACCCATTTAGTGATTGATGAAGCTGATCGCATGCTTGATCTTGGTTTTGTTAAAGATATTGAAAAAGTGAAGCGTTTAATCGCCAGACAACACCAAACGATGATGTTTTCTGCTACTTTTTCTGAAGACGTTAAAACCCTTGCTGCTAAAATGCTCAACAACCCTGAATACGTTCATGTTGAAACCCAAACTACAGCCGCGAATGTTGTCCAACAGGTGTATCAAGTGGATACCCGCCGAAAAGCTGAGTTGTTATCTGAATTAATTGGCAAGCATAACTGGCAACAAGTTATGGTGTTCACCAGCCGTAAAGAAACAGCAGATCATTTATACCGTGAGTTAAGCTTAGACGGTATTAAGTCTTCGGTATTTCACGGAGATAAAAGCCAAGGGGCGCGAAATCGTGCGTTGGAAGAGTTTAAAACCGGTCAATTACGTGTGTTAATCGCGACTGATTTGGCCGCTCGAGGGCTTGATATCCAAGCTCTGCCAAGAGTCATTAACTTTGAATTACCAGAAGAATGTGAAGATTACATTCATAGGGTAGGGCGTACTGGTCGTGCGGGATTAGGCGGTGAAGCTATTTCGTTGGTGAGTCCACAAGAGCTAGAGTTACTTGGCGCGATTGAACAACTTATTGAACAATCGTTGCCGATATTGGTTCCTAAAGGATACGAGGAAGGGGCGCCATTACCGGCTCGATATCGAGATGTTGCGGCAGAGAAACCGAAAAAAGTCCTTAAGTACAAACGTGGTAAGCCATCTCAAACTGATGCGAAGCCTACTCGTAAGGGTAAATACGCTAAAGCGAAAAAATGATCACTAAACCGATTAACACCAATATTATTACCGGCTTTCTGGGTGTGGGTAAAACCACACTTATTAGCCAATTATTGGCTAATAAACCCAAAGACGAAGTATGGGCCGTGTTAGTAAATGAGTTTGGCGAAATAGGCATTGATGGCGGCTTGTTAAATGCTACAGCTGCTGGTAATGAAAATAGTGATCCTGATGCTACACCAGCAAAGCCCACCAGTATTGTCATAAAAGAAGTGTCAGGTGGTTGCCTTTGTTGTGTGTCTGGCTTACCAACTCAAGTCGCGATAAATCAGCTTATTCAGCAGACTAAACCGGACCGGTTATTGATAGAACCTACTGGGCTTGGACATCCTGCCGAAATCGTGAAGTTATTAACATCTGAGTATTATCAAAATGTTATTACTTTGCAAAGTAGTGTATGTCTGGTTGATGCGCGTAAAGTCAGCGATCCGCGCTATC
>NZ_JACJFI010000215.1 GCF_014164505.1 Shewanella sp. SG41-4
TGCCGGTAAAATTGACTACCCTCGTTACCGGTTTTTCGATAAGTTTATGATCCGATTTATCATGTGGATGACCAAGGGACCGACAGATACTCAGGGTACGTTTGAGTTTACTGACTGGGGCAAAGTAGATGACTACGCTAAACAAATAGCAGCGCAAAAATAATTCATACACAATAGCGTGCCCAATATGCCTTATTGAAAACGCCGTTTACTCTATGTGACTTAAGTATCTAAGTTGTTTAAATCTTAATGTTGTTTAGTCACAGTAGTTGTTCAGTCAAACAGTTGTTAGGCACAATAGCGTCGATGTAGTATCGAGATCACTTCGGTGACTTGCTCATTTTTAAGCGTGTAGTAAACCACTTGTGAGCTCTTACGAGTGTTGACCAAATCTTGGGTGCGCAGTACCGCTAAATGCTGTGACAAAGCTGATTGGCTCAGTGGCACGGTCTCATTTAATTCAGTGACACTTAATTCTTGTTCTAACAATAAACATAAAATCATTAAGCGGTAAGGATTCGCAATGGCTTTTAGCCATTGTGCTGCCGTTTCTGCATTATTAAGCATGGTTGCAACATCGATATCTTGCTTCATGAGTGTCCTTATATAACCTTAAATTACGATCTGGTTTGGGTTTTCTGTATTTTGTTCATTATCATACTTCTGCATCATGGAGATCTCAATTTTAACTATTAAATATATGAGCTATTTCTAATTTGTGATCATTGCAGAGGTTTAAAAAGGCTTTTTTTGCCAAACTGAGGCAAATAATCCAATAATGAGAATCGAAAAATGGCCAATATTTTAGTGTTATATTATTCCCGAGGTGGCCATACGGCACATATTAGCCGTGCAATATCAGAACAAATTAAATCTAAAGGCGATCATTGTGATGTGGTTAATCTTCAAGATAAAGCGCCAATTGAATGGTCCAAATACCAAGCTGTTGCGTTAGGGGCTTGTGTATTATATGGCTCGTATCATAAATCGGTGTTTGAGTTTGTGCGTGAAAATCAGCAGCATTTATCGCAACTGCCAAATAGTTTTTTTTGCGTCAATGTTGTGGCGCGTAATCCTGAAAAGCGCATTCCCGAAAACAATAAATATCTACAGAAGTTTTTAACCTTATCTGAGTGGCAACCGCAAGATGTGAAAATTATTGCCGGTAAAGTCGATTATCCTTCTTGGCCTTGGTATGACAGCTTGATGATCCGCCTCATTATGAAAATGACCGATGGCCCCACCGACCCAACAGCCATTATTGATTATACCGATTGGAATGATGTGAAGGTTTATGCTGATCATATTGCCAAGTTAGCGACAGTCGTACCTGCGTAGTGATTATAGCAATCACATAGTTTGCTAAGTTTCGTCGGTGTTAACTCACCAGTAACCGGGTAGAATCTTAAGGTCATTAATAAAGTCAGTATTAAAAACGCCAAAATTTAGGGTGAAATAATACAGCGACTGTCAGAATTTCTAAACGCCCTAATAACATTCCTAATGCTAACGCCCACTTCGCTACGTCGGGTAGTGGGGCAAAGTTTCCTGCAGGACCAATAATCGGACCAAGGCCGGGTCCTACGTTAGTCACTGCGGTTATTGCCCCGGTAAAGCTGGTCATTGGATCTAATCCGGTTAGTACTAATGTGATAGACAGTATTAATATCACCACGATCATCAGCATAAAAAAAGCCATTATTGAACGGACAATGTCATCTTGAATCCGGTGGCCATTATATTTGTCTTTAAACACGCCGTTAGGATGGAATTGCTGTTTAATTTGTTGGCGCATAATCGAGAACGCTATTTGAAAACGAAATATTTTTATGCCACCAGATGTTGAGCCAGAACAGCTGCCTATAAACATTAAAAACAGAAATGCGACGCTAGCAACAGATCCCCATGATTGATAATCTGTTAGGCCATAACCAGTTGTGGTGATGACAGAAATAACATTAAAGCTTGCGAGCCTTAACGCATCTAAAAAGTCTATATGCTGGTGTTGCCAAAGCCAAAAAGCCAATGAGAATGACACCAGCAACACAAAGCGTAAAAAGCCTATCACTTGTTGATCATTCCATAAGCGTAAGCTGCGTTGTTGTATGGTTTGCACAAACATCAGTAACGGTAATCCACCCGCTAACATAAACACGATACCAACCCAATGTGCCTCGTGTGAAAAGGCCGCCATTGAGCTGTCTGAAGTGGAATATCCACCTGTTGATAATGTGGTCATGGCATGGTTTATCGCTTCAAACCAATGCATGCCAGCAAGGTGATAGGAAAATGTGCACAGTAGTGTTAAGGCTACATAAATCAGGAATAAATGTTTGGCCATATGTTGGGTGCGAGGAATCGTTTTGTCGCTCCAGTCTGATGATTCAGTTCTAAATAAGCGCATCCCCCCAACATTCAAAAATGGCAGGATTGCCACCGCCATCACAATGAAGCCAATGCCGCCAAGCCATTGTAATAATGAGCGCCAGACTAAAATGCTATGGTCCATATTGTCTAAACCGGATAGTACCGTTGAACCGGTAGTGGTTATGCCGGACATGGTTTCAAAAAAAGCGTCGGTATAATTAATACCGTGATAAAGGGTAAATGGCAGGGCGGCGAACAAGCTCACCACAAACCAAGTGATACTGGTCAGCATAAACATATCGCGGATGTTAAGACTAAAATGATGGTTTCGGCCGTTTTGAATGCACAAAATAGCAATAAATCCGGTAAATAAACCTGAGGCCATAAAGTCACCAATGGTTTCTTCGCCGTAATATAGTGCAAAAGCCATTGGTACTAACATGAAACCTGTCAGTATCGAGAGGAAAATACCGAGGATGAAAATGATTTGTTTGGCGTTAAACATAGGAACTTAAAAGAAAAATGCACTTGGTTGAAACAGTTTCTCTACGTCACCGATGAACTTCTTATTCACTAAGAATAAAATTACATGGTCACCTTGTTCTATTACCGTTTTATCGTGGCCCATTAACACTTCATCATTACGTACAATAGCGCCAATAGTTGTCCCTGGTGGTAATTTGATATTGCCAATTTGTTTACCGACAACTTTTGAAGTACTGGAGTCGCCATGTGCAATCGCTTCAATGGCTTCAGCTGCGCCACGGCGTAATGAATAAACATTGCATATATCACCTTGGCGAATATGAGTCAGTAGCGCCGAAATGGTGGCTTGCTGAGGAGATATGGCAATATCAATGTTAGCTTCTTGTACAATATCAACATAGGCTTCACGTTGGATCAGCACCATGACTTTTTTCGCCCCCATGCGCTTGGCAAGCAGGGCAGACATAATATTGGCTTCGTCATCATTGGTGACAGCGATGAACACATCAGTCTGATCGATGTTTTCTTCCAGCAATAATTCTTGGTCTGAAGCGTCACCACAAAACACGGTGGTTTTTTCAAGTTTTTCTGAAAGCAATTCTGCACGTTCTTGACGGTGTTCAATTAACTTAACCGAATGAGTACGTTGCAACTTTTGCGCAAGACCAAAACCAATATTACCACCACCCGCAATCATGATATTGCGGTACGAATTATCCAGTTTTTGCATCTCACTCATTACTGCACGAATATGACGACTATCGGCGACGAAAAACACCTCATCATCGGCTTCAATAATGGTCGTGCCGCGCGGCATGATAGGCCGGCCTTGCCTAAAAATAGCGGCAACGCGGGTATCAATATTGGGCATGTGCTCACGTAATGTGGCTAATGCGTTACCCACTAATGGGCCGCCATAATAAGCTTTAACCGCAACAAGACTTAGTTTACCTTTAGCAAATTCAAGTACTTGTAGTGCACCTGGGTATTCTACTAATCTTTGTATGTAAGCGGTCACTAACTGCTCAGGTGCAATCAGCTCATCAATAATAAAACCGCCTCGAGGCTTAGCGTCACCGCTTTTAATTTCACTATTGATAAACAGTTTATCTTGAAGTTCTAAATAAGCTTCTGAGCGAATACGAGCAATTTTTGTTGGTGTACCAAATAAGCTGTAAGCAATTTGACAAGCTGCCATGTTACATTCATCGCTATTGGTTACCGCAATGAGCATGTCAGCATCTTCTGCACCAGCTTCTTTTAATACACTCGGATGAGCGCCATGACCGACAACAACACGTAGGTCAAACTTGTCTTGTAATAGCCTTAGCCGAGCGCGATCACTGTCGACGAGTGTGATGTCGTTATTTTCACCGACTAAGTTTTCAGCTAACGTGCCGCCTACTTGCCCAGCCCCTAAAATAATAATTTTCATGGCTTGAGGTACATCCTTAAATTGCTTTAACTAGGCGCGCGTAATAAAAGCCGTCCATATTGTCTTGTCCTGGCAAAATTTGCCAACCGATATCACTGATATGAGCTTGTTGCTCTATCGGTACTAAACTCGCATCGGCTGTCCGTGCTAGAAACTGTTCAACTTGTTGGCTGTTTTCCTGCGGTAAAATAGAGCAGGTTGCATATAATAAAGTGCCACCCGGTTTAAGCCATTGCCAACAATGATCCAAAATCTGTTTTTGTAGGTTGGCTAACTCTTCAATATCGCTATTTTTACGTAACCATTTTATGTCTGGATGACGGCGAATTACCCCAGTTGCAGAACAAGGTGCATCAAGCAAGATTCGATCAAATTGTGGTCCTTGCCACCATGATGGAATATCTGCCGCATCGCCGTGAATAAGTTGCGCTTTTAAATGCAACCTGTCCAGATTTTGTTGTACTCGAGCAAGGCGTTTTTGATCAAAGTCGACAGCGACTAAATTGATAGTGGGAGCAAGCTCTAGTAAATGGCAACTTTTGCCGCCAGGTGCGGCGCAAGCGTCTAAAACAAGTTCGTCTGCCGCTGGTGCAAGTAAGGTGGCAGCCCATTGTGCCGCGCCATCTTGGACCGATGCAGCTCCTTCCATAAAGTCAGGTAATGCAGCGACATCTTTTGCGCTTTCGAGCAATATAGCGTCTTGGCTTGGACCCGCTAAGGCTGGAATATCATGTTGAGCTAGCGCCGCTAAATAAACATCACGAGTTTGCGATTGCTGATTATTACGTAGCCACATTGGTGGACGCTGGTGGCTCTGTTCAATAATATCTTGCCAGTTGTCGGGATACGCTTGTTGTAAACGCTTAATAAACCAAGCTGGAGTATTAAAACGTAGCGTGTCTGAGTCAGTATTTAATGCGCTATCTTGACGCTGAATATTACGCAATACGCCATTGACCACTTTCACCAAACCATCAAAACGCAATTGCCTGCAGGCTTCAGCGGTTTCTGAAATCGCCGCATGCGCTGGAATACGGGTAAAGTAAAGTTGGTAACAACCCACTATCAGCAATTGATGCAATATACGCTGTTTACCTTTAAACGGTTTCGCTAAGCAGTCACTTACGCATTTGTCTAGTTGCGGTAATTGACGCATGACGCCGTAACATAATTCAGCCAATAGGGCTTTGTCTTTGCCATTTTGTAAGTGTTGCTGTTGATCGGGTAAAGCCACCGATAACGAAATGCCTTTTTCAAGGACTTCATAAATCGCTTTAGCTGCCAGTGCGCGAACATTCATGCTAGTTAGCCTCTTGGTTTAAACACACACCTGCGGTAAACCAATCACCACGAGCATTAAGAATATCGGCCACATCAAGCGGCTTCTTGTTAGGCAGTTGCATGGTTTTAATCATTAACTTACCGTCACCAGTAGCGACTTCAATACCTTGTTTGGTCGCGGCAATAATGGTCCCTGGCGCTTGTGAGCAGAGTTCTGGACTGTAATCCGCCTGCCACACTTTAATCACGCTTTGTTGGTGTTCAAAATAACTTACTGGCCATGGATTGAAGGCGCGAATGTCTTGCCAAAGCTGTTTGGCACTTTTATTCCAATCAAGGCGAGCTTCTTCTTTTGACAATTTTTCAGCATAGTTAGCCAGTGTTTCATCTTGCTTTTCTGCTTTTAGGCTACCATCACTTAATCCTATCAGCGCTTGTACTAGGGCTTTTGGCCCTTGTTCAGCTAGCTTTTCATAAAGGCTAGCTGAGGTATCCGTCGCTTTTATCGGTAAGTGTGTTTTGAGCAGCATGTCGCCAGTATCTAGACCAATATCCATCTGCATAATGGTGACACCGGTTTCGGTATCACCGGCCCATAATGCCCGCTGTATAGGGGCGGCTCCACGCCAACGAGGTAGAATTGAACCGTGAACATTGATACAACCTAAACGCGGGGTATCAAGCACTATCTTTGGCAAAATCAACCCGTAAGCCACAACAATCATAATATCTGCATTTAGAGCCGCTAATTCCGCTTGTGCCTCTTCATTACGTAATGATGCAGGTTGGTATACCGGAATATGATGCTCTAAAGCCAAGGTCTTTACTGGGCTTGCGGTAAGTTTCTTACCTCTACCAGCAGGTCTATCTGGTTGAGTATATGTCGCAATCACATCATGTTCAGATTCGATGAGAGCTTGCAAATGTCGAGCTGCGAAATCCGGAGTACCGGCAAAGATAATTTTTAACGGTTTCAAATTTTTTCCTATACTTCTCTAGCATCTAAACGAGCTTCTTTTTCAAGCTTAGTTTTAATGCGTTGGCGTTTCAATGGCGATAAATAATCGACAAATAACTTACCTTTAAGATGATCCATTTCGTGTTGAATACATATTGCAAACAAATCATCTGCTTCAACGGTAAACTCATTGCCGTGACGATCTAGCGCTTTTAAGGTGACAAATTCAGCACGGTCAACTTTGGCGTAAATACCGGGTACCGATAGGCAACCTTCTTCATTAGCAAAGTCACCACTGCTAGCTACTATTTGAGGATTAATAAAAATAGTTGGTCTTTCAACCTCATCTTGTAGATCCATCACAATCAATTGTTGATGAAAATCCACCTGAGTAGCAGCTAGACCGATACCTTTCTCTAGGTACATTGTTTCGAGCATGTTATTTATTTGTGTCTGTAATTGCGGACCAAAATCCGTTACAGGTTGGGCTATAGTGCGTAAACGCTCATCTGGAAATCGTAAAACATTTAGTAATGGCATATATAAACTCTTAACAAGTCTGTCAAATTTCAGCCAGTTAGCTATACTGGCTGTTGCGATTAAGGTGATTTTAATCCTTACCGCCTATCAATAACAGTAAAAAGCTCTAATAAAGAGCTAAACAACATGGAC
>NZ_JACJFI010000216.1 GCF_014164505.1 Shewanella sp. SG41-4
GGCTTATTTAGCAGGAGCGGCGGTAATGAAACTACGAAATAGAAATATTACCGCCACCTTAACGGATAACAGCGCATTGGTTACCGCAAGCTTACTTGCGGTTGCAATCCCGCCATTAGCACCTTGGTGGTTAATTGTCATTGGAACATTATTTGCTATCGTTATTGTTAAACAACTCTATGGTGGGTTAGGTAATAACGTCTTTAATCCAGCAATGGCAGCTTACGTATTACTGCTAATTTCATTCCCGGTCCAAATGACCTCATGGGTTGCCCCTCAAACCTTAGCCGTTAATTACGCCGATATATTGCATACCGTCAATAGTATCTTTCAATTAAACACAGGTTATGCTGCAGATTTTTTCCATCTGGCGATTGATGGCACCACCATGGCAACACCGCTAGACACACTAAAAACTGACCTTTCTATGGGGCTTACCACAACAGAAAGTATGACTAAAACTATCTTCTCTGGCAGTGTCGGCGAAGGTTGGTTTTGGGTCAATATGGCCTATTTTGTGGGTGGTCTAGTGATGTTAAAACTTAAGGTGATACGTTGGCATATTAGCGGTTCTATTTTGTTAACATTATTTGCTTGTGCCAGTATTGGTTTTTTGATTAGCCCAGACACCTTTGTTAGCCCGGTGATGCATTTATTTTCAGGAGGAACCATGCTGGCGGCATTTTTTATTGCTACCGATCCCGTTACCGCCGCGACAAGCCCTCGAGGTCGACTTATTTTTGGTGCCATGATTGGCTTACTCATCTACTTAATACGAACATTTGGTGGTTATCCTGACGCTGTCGCATTCGCGGTTTTATTAGCCAATATGTGCGCGCCATTTATCGATTATTATGTGCGCCCACGCAGTTATGGTCATCGAGTAGGAAATTAATAATGTCTATTTTAACAACTAACCCGATGATTAAAAATGGCCTGTTACTTGGCTTATTTGCCCTATGCTGTACTGGCCTCGTTGCATTAGTAAACGCGTTAACCAGTGACACCATATTATTACAACAGCAAAAGCAATTAACCTTAACGCTGAACCAGATTATTCCAACTGAATTACACGACAATGTACTCAGCGAGCAATGCATTTGGGTTAATTCTCCAGCGCTTTTAGGCAGTAAAGCGGACTTACCAGCATATCTTGCTTATAAAAATGAACTCCCGGTAGCCATCGCGATAGAAGCCATAGCACCAGACGGTTATAACGGAGAAATAAAACTTATTATTGGTGTAGATAACCAAGGTATGATACTAGGCGTTCGTACCCTTTCTCATCAAGAAACTCCGGGGCTTGGTGATAAAATTGACCTGCGAAAATCAGATTGGGTCACTCACTTCAGTGGTAAGTTATTTAAAGACAACACCAATATATGGAAAGTAAAAAAAGATGGTGGTGAATTTGATCAATTTACCGGTGCCACTATTACTCCAAGGGCTTATGTTAAAGCGATTGCCAATGCACTGACATTTGTTGAACAACATCGCCAAGCACTTTATCAAAGCCATTATGCCTGTGAGGCCAACCATGAGTAAATATCGTGAAATAGCAGCTCAGGGACTATGGAAAAATAACCCTGGATTAGTGCAACTATTAGGGTTATGCCCGCTGCTAGCGGTTACCGCTACCATCACCAATGCATTAGGTTTGGGCGTCGCGACGTTGTTGGTATTAATTGGGTCCAATATTTTAGTCTCGTTGGTCCGCGATTTTGTACCTAAAGAAATTCGTATCCCTGTATTTGTCATGATAATTGCCGCACTTGTTACTTGCGTGCAATTATTGATCAACGCTTATGCCTATAATTTATATTTGTCATTAGGCATTTTCTTACCACTAATTGTAACCAACTGCGTCATTATCGGCCGTGCAGAAGCATTTGCTTCGCGTAACTCATTAGCACATTCGGCATTCGATGGATTAATGATGGGATTAGGCTTTACGGCTGTATTGGTAGTTTTAGGTGCTAGCCGCGAATTGCTCGGCCAAGGGACTCTATTTGACGGTGCAGATTTATTATTAGGTGATTGGGCAAGTGTATTAACCATTCATGTATGGCAAGTGGACACACCATTTTTATTGGCTATGTTGCCGCCGGGTGCATTTATTGGCATGGGATTATTAATAGCCCTTAAAAACGTCATCGATAGCCGCGTAAAAGCAAAGCAGCCTAAACCTGAAAGTGTAGGCGTAACGCGTGCGCGGATAACTAAAGTAAGCTAACACGGCTGCGCAGTTAATCTGCTGCGGCCGTAAACTTAACGATAAAATGACCGATTATTATGAATAAAGATAAACGACTCCAAATACTCAGCAGATTAAGAGACAACAATCCAAAGCCTGAAACTGAATTGAACTTTACAAGTCCATTTGAGCTATTAGTTGCTGTAACGCTATCAGCACAAGCAACCGATGTCAGTGTGAATAAAGCTACCGATAAGTTGTTTCCTGTTGCTAATACGCCTCAAGCAATATATGACCTAGGGATTGAGGGGCTTAAGCAATACATTAAAACCATCGGCTTATACAATAATAAAGCGGTAAATGTGATTAACGCTTGTAAAATGCTGATCGATTTACATTCTGGTGAAGTACCAGAGAATCGTGAAGCATTAGAGGCTTTACCTGGCGTGGGTAGAAAAACGGCCAATGTAGTTCTCAATACAGCCTTTGGCTGGCCCACTATTGCTGTCGATACTCATATTTTTAGGTTAGCAAACCGGACTAAGTTTGCCCCAGGTAAAAATGTCGACCAAGTTGAACTGAATATGCTTAAAGTGGTGCCGAGTGAGTTTAAAGTGGATGTTCATCATTGGTTTATTCTTCACGGACGTTACACTTGCTTAGCCAGAAAACCACGATGCGGCAGCTGTATAATTGAAGATTTATGCGAATTTAAAGACAAGGTATACCCAGAAGAATAACCCCCAAAGCACCGAAGGCACTTTGAGGGTTTATATCAATGTATTGGATATTAACTCATCAATTAATATCCAATACATCTTTGCAGATGGATCAAATGGGACTATCTATTTTTTGCTGACGCTTAAAACAACGACACAAAAAATGCACTAAAACAAATCGCAATAACAACAGTAGTACCTAATGCCATTTTCAATTCTGTATTCATTGTCTTGCCTCCAAATGTGTATATGGCAACCATAACGCTTTTTAGCGTTTAACCCAAAAAATATCCTCACAAATGTGAGCTAAAGCAAAATTTTATTGGTATCAACCACTAATATTTTCAATGTCATCTGAACTTGTTAAACTTAGATAATTTTTTATAAGAGAGCATATCATGTCGCAATTACTTCATACGATGATCCGTGTAGGCAACCTAGAACGCAGCATTCAATTTTATACCCAAGTGATGGGAATGAAATTACTGCGTCAATCTGAAAACTCAGAATATAAATACACCCTCGCCTTTGTTGGTTTTGGTGAAGAAACCACAGGCCAGGCCGTTATCGAATTAACCTATAACTGGGGTGTCGATAGTTACGATTTAGGTAATGGTTTTGGACATTTAGCCATTGGCGAAGACGATATTTATGCGCGCTGTGAAGCCATCGCTGCTGCTGGCGGTAAAATCACTCGAGCCCCAGGCCCAGTTGCTGGCGGTAAAACTGAAATTGCCTTTGTGGAAGATCCAGACGGATATAAAATTGAATTAATTCAAAAAAAATCAGCAACTGAAGCACTTGGCTAATGTTGACCTAAGCAGCAACATTAGATTCGCTCGAAAGTATGCTTCAGATACTTTAAATATAATAAAACCAGCATAAGCTGGTTTTATTACTTTGATGACCGAAATTTTTGTACCAACATATCACTGTTAATGACGGTCTACCTGAACATTGTTAATGTGTGACTAAAAATTGAAATAAACAGGCTACGCTTTTTCAGGTCTAACCAAACTAAAATGATCATAGGCTCTTTGAGAAGCGATACGCCCTCTTGGCGTGCGTTGAATAAACCCTTGTTGGATTAAAAAAGGCTCCAATACATCTTCAATTGTTTCTCTGTCTTCACCGATGGCTGCCGCTAGATTGTCTAATCCAACCGGGCCACCCATAAATTTATCAATAATGGCCAATAATAATTTACGGTCCAAGTAATCAAAACCTTGGTCATCAACATCCAGTAAATCCAGTGCATATTCAGCCACTGTTTGAGACACTTTACCGTCATGTTTCACTTCGGCATAATCGCGTACTCGACGTAATAGTCGATTGGCAATTCGCGGGGTTCCGCGTGAACGTTTAGCAATTTCAATAGCCCCTTGTTCATCTATCTCAAGGTTCATTACGTTGGCTGAGCGAGTTACAATTGTGGTTAAGTCTGTGACGTTATAAAACTCTAAACGTAATGGAATACCAAAACGAGCCCGCAATGGCGAGGTTAATGCACCAGCACGAGTCGTGGCGCCGATAAGAGTAAATGGCGGTAAATCTAATTTAATTGAACGCGCAGCTGGACCATCACCAATCATAATATCCAGTTGGTAATCTTCCATCGCCGGATAAAGGATCTCTTCCACTACAGGGCTTAAACGATGAATTTCATCGATAAACAGTACATCACCTTCTTCAAGGTTGGTTAACAACGCCGCTAAATCACCCGCTTTTTCAAGAACAGGACCAGAAGTGGATTTGATATTAACGCCCATTTCATTAGCTACAATCATGGCTAACGTTGTTTTCCCCAAACCTGGAGGACCAAAAATCAGCATGTGATCGAGGGCTTCACGACGATTTATCGCGGCTTGAATAAAAACCTTAAGCTGAGCTCGAGTATCATCTTGACCGGTATACTCATCCAACATTTTAGGGCGCATAGCACGATCAATCAGTTCATCTTGACCTTGTACCTGCGGTTGGATTAGTCGATCAGCTTCAATCATTTTTACGTACCCTGTTTATGCATATCATATTTATAGCATTGATTTTAATGCAGCTTTAATTAGCGTTTCTGAACTCATGCCTTCTTTAAAAGCAGCAGAAACTGACTTGCTGGCCTGAGCAGGTTTATAGCCTAACGACAATAAAGCTGAAATGGCATCTTCTTCTGCACTATCAACAGGGGCAGCTGGAGTATAATTACTTTGCAGCATAAACTCGCGCTCTGAGCCTGCAGAGGCTTCAAGCAAGCTTTTAAGCTTGTCACGCATTTCAATCACTAAACGTTCAGCAGTTTTTTTACCGACACCGGGTAGTTTTACTAAGGTTGCAATATCATCACGTTCAACACATGACACAAACTCAGATGCTGTCATGCCCGATAAAATCGTTAATGCCAGTTTAGGACCAACGCCATTGGTTTTGATTAATAAACGGAATAATGCGCGCTCTTGTTTGGTGATAAAACCGTAAAGTAACTGAGCATCTTCACGCACCACAAAATGAGTAAATAACATCGCAGCTTGGTTTAACGCTGGTAATTCATAAAAGCTGGTCATCGGCACTTGTAACTCGTAACCGACGCCATTAACATCAAGCACCACTTCAGGCGCTTGTTTTTCAACTAATATTCCGCTTAGACGACCTATCATTTGTATCTTCCATATGTTCTGCTGCTAGCTTTACCGCCCATAGCGATAAGGCTTTGATAAGTATGAAAATGGCATATTGCTACCCCTAATGCATCTGCCGCGTCAGCTTGTGGTGAAGCAGGTAGTTTAAGCAATTGCTTAATCATATGTTGAACTTGTGTTTTTTGAGCTCGACCAGTTCCCACTACGGCACTTTTTATTTGGGTTGCACTATATTCCGCCACGGGCAAACCAGCACACGTAGCGGCAACAATTGCCGCGCCTCTGGCTTGGCCAAGTTTTAAGGCTGAATCAGCATTTTTAGCCATAAATACCCGCTCAATAGCAAACTCATCTGGTTTATATTGAGTAATTATCTCGC
The DNA here is from genome assembly GCF_014164505.1 of Shewanella sp. SG41-4. Classification (GTDB taxonomy): domain Bacteria; phylum Pseudomonadota; class Gammaproteobacteria; order Enterobacterales; family Shewanellaceae; genus Shewanella. Next base: position 5,926 of record NZ_JACJFI010000216.1, read on the forward strand.
ACAAGCCTGCATAAATTTGCTGTAATCGTTGTGGTAAATCATCGGCAGAGGTTCGAATACAGCCACTACCAAGGTAAATCTGTTGACGACCTTGGCATTGGATCACACCGTAGCCTGTAATGCGGGAGCCGGGATCGACGCCTAAAATAATGGCCATTGTTGCCTCATGCGTTATCTAACGCTTGCATAACATCATCTGATATCTCGGCATTATGATATACCTCTTGTACATCATCATGGTCTTCTAAGGTATCGATTAACCGTAAAAATTTTTCGGCGGTATCGGCATCAAGTTCAGCTTTTATTGATGCAACCATTGTCACCTCAGCATGAACAGATCCAAAACATGCACTATCAAGTGCATCCTTTACTTTGCCAAAGGCATCAGGAGTGGTAAATACATCGATAGAACCATCATCATGAGTAATAACATCTTCTGCACCAGCGTCTAATGCACTGTCGATTAAGCTATCTTCATCAATATCGGTGTCGTAAGAAATAATGCCAGATTTGGTAAACAAATACGCCACTGAACCATCGGTACCTAGGTTACCACCCGACTTATTAAATGCATTACGCACACCAGAAACGGTGCGATTGCGATTGTCTGTCATCGTTTCAACCATGACCGCAGTACCACCAGGACCATAGCCTTCATAAATAATAGTTTCTAATTGCTGACCATCCATTTCACCAGCTCCGCGCTTAATTGCACGTTCAACGGTATCACGGGTCATATTATTGGATAAGGCTTTATCAACTGCAGCGCGTAATCTGGGGTTGGCATCAACATCTGAACCGCCTTCGCGAGCTGCGACGGTGAGTTCACGAATAAATTTGGTAAACAACTTACCGCGTTTAGCATCTTGTGCGGCTTTACGATGTTTTATATTGGCCCATTTACTGTGTCCTGCCATCTTAAACTCCTATTATCCAATTGGATAAGTCAAGTAGAAAACCATACTTGTCAAAAACATACCGAGGCAGCTGCCTCGGTATGTAGTGCCCTTTTAAGAGCGTATTACGCTGAGCAATAATATTTATTCTTCAGTTTTAGCCTTTTCAATAACCGCAATGCCCAATTCAGTTAATTGCACTGGATTAGCAAAACCAGGGGCGTTGGTTAAAGGACATGCTGCAGTTGTCGTTTTAGGGAATGCCATAACGTCACGGATTGAGCTTGCACCTGTCATTAACATGATAATACGGTCTAAACCAAACGCTAAACCAGCATGTGGAGGTG
>NZ_JACJFI010000217.1 GCF_014164505.1 Shewanella sp. SG41-4
GGAAAATTTGAGGTAGAATATCTCACAAAATAGAGCGATGGATACATTTTGATGACAGAAACACATTTTTGGGCACTCGTCACCCGTGATCAACCTGAGCAGTCTTCAGCAGAACTAGAATTGCGATTACGCGAACAATTGCAAGTATTGGATGACGAAGCACTCACGGCATTCGATAAAATGTTAGGCCAACAATTACGCCGTAGTTATTTATGGTCAGTTTGGGGCGCAGCATACATCATTACCGGTTGCGATTCTGATTATGCCTTTGCTGAATTTAGATGTTTTTTACTGTCGTTAGGCCAACAATGGTATGACAAGGTTATTGTTAATCCTGACTGCTTGGGTGAGTTAGCACAATGGCCGTTAGTGGATGATTATGCTTATCCGTTTATAGAAGAGTATGATTTAATTGCTGGGAAAATTTACGAAGATCGCAACGGGGATGAGTTGCCGTTTGTGCCATCAGGGCAGAAGACACCAGTAGGCAAAAAATTCAGCACCAAGCCAAAGGTGATGCGTCAAACCTATCCTTTATTGAGCGCACGGTTTCCTTTTTAGTGGTATGAAACATTCATAATAGTCCTGTTAAGCGTTGGTTCAGCTTAACAGGACTATAGTCATAATATAACGATGTAGGCTAGATGGCAGACATTCAATTTGATGACAGTTTCCCGCGTTGCAATATGACAAAAAGTGTACAAAAGGATTAAACATGACGATATTAATTGATTGTTTAACGTTTCGCTTGAAGCTGTTGTATTACAAGTACCTTAAGCCCTTTGGAGGTCTATTATGAACGTAAAATATTTACTACTTGCTCCGGTATTGTTGTGCCAAGTTGCCATGGCCGAAGATGCACCAGAACCGAATCCTGTTACCGAAGTCGGTGTGGTTAAAATTGAATGGCAAAACCCAAAAGATTTTCGTGATATCAAAACGTCAAATGAACTTCAGTCACGCTTTGAAAAACGTTTATTTGAAACCTTAACCAAAAACATCAATAAGCAGGCTGAAAAAATTCTTAAGCCAGGACAGACTTTGCACATGCAAGTGACCAACTTTGATTTAGCTGGAGACATGCGGCCAACATTTGGTGCTACGCCAGGTGATTTGCGTATCGTCAAAGATTTATATCCACCCAGAGCGACGTTTAGTTACAGTGTAAATGAGGGTGACAAAGTCATTATTGCTGGTGATGAAAAAATTATCGATATGAGTTTTATGCACAATACGCGTAATTTCAACAACAAACCGTTTCATTATGAAACCAACTTATTTGATGATTGGTTACAAAAAACGATTGCTCCCAAGCTATAAGCTAAGTATTTATGATTGTTTTTCATGCAGGTAAAATCCATTCAAAGCGATTTTTGCCTGCTTTTTTGCTTGGGCGCTTAATGTTGATATTTGATACTCAGTTGCCTGTAGAGTCACTAATGGAGGTAAAACCCCAATAGATAGTGAATCCAAAGGGTATTGGAATTGCTGCCCTTGTCGGTCTTGGGCTTGCATTGTTTGTGCTTGCCAATGATCGCCATTGTAAAAGCTCATTTTCTGTTGCTCAAATAATTCAATCATTGTTTGGCAATTGGCTAGCGTGTCGTGTCCCATGCTTATCATAACAAAATCATCCCCCCCAATATGGCCAATAAAACAATGGTCATTTTGATAAGGCAGCAACAAGTTTGCCACTAACTGAATGACTTCATCCCCACGCCAAAATCCATAAATATCGTTGTATGGCTTAAAGTGACTTAAATCTAAATAGGCAAGGTAGTAAGACTTTTTCTGTAGCCTTAAGCGTTTTAATTCTTCTTGTATTGGCACGTTACCTGGCAAGTTGGTGAGTGGGTTTGCGTGTCGCGCCATTTTTATTCTATGTTCAGTAATACGCTGTAATAAATCTTTAGTATGACCAATTCCAATTAACTGTTGATTGCGCAAGATAATGAACTGTTGCGCCACTGTGTTGACTGAGTCTGATGTGAGTAACTGACTGACATGGGTAAGTGGCTCGTTAGCGTCAATGTGTAACACTTTGGTGTCCATCGCCATTCTTGCGGGTCGGTTTTCGTGTAATGCGCGGCCATAAGGTGTGCTGAATAGCTCCAGTAATGTGCTGCGACTGACAATGCCTAAAGGTTTATTATTTTCAGTTACCACAATGGCTTGTAATGCTGGTTGTTCAGCAAAAGTTTGACTGATTCTTTTAAGTTGTGTTGTGGGAGATGCTTTTATGGCGTTAGTGCATAAACTTTCAGCCGTTTCACAATAATGAGAATTAGGCTGAGCCATGGGAGGGCTCAATTCACTGCTAAATTGCTTGTTTGGATGACGTGCCGGTCGTCCAAGAAAGTAGCCTTGGCAATAGGTTACCCCTAATTGTTTTAGCGTGGTGAGTTCCTCATTGGTTTCAATGCCTTCTGCAATCACTTTACAGGTTAAGTTTTGGCATAAATCGACAATAGAGCGGACAAATTCTTGTTTTACTGCGGTGGTATCTATTTGATGAATAAAATGTCGGTCGATTTTGACATAGTCTGGTGCTAATTCAGACCACAATCGTAACCCCGAATAACCAGCGCCTAAATCATCAATCGCAGTTAAAAAACCTTGATTTCGATAATGATTTAAACAGGATTTTAGCAAGTCGATATCGTCGGCGGGATATTGTTCTGACAATTCAATAACCACATCCGACGGGGAGATCCCCAGCTGCTTAATGAGCTGTAATGTCATGCCTTTAGGGTGATTAGGATCGAGCAATGCTTTAGGTGAGATATTAATAAACAGCTTGCCATTAAGTTGGCGAGAGTGAAATGCATTAATTGAAATGCTGCGACATAAGGTTTCAAGTTCACTTAATGAACCTTGTTTTTCGGCGTGAGTAAATAGGGCGTAGGGCTTGTGTAACGGGCTGTTTTTAGGGCCACGACTAAGCGCTTCATAACCGTGCAATTGATTGGTTGAAACATTGAAAATCGGTTGGAATACCGCTTCAATAGATTGCTGTTCGATGATGTTGTCAAGTTCGCTAGTGAGCAGTAAAGCCGTCATCTCTATATCTCATTCAATTCACTACCTAACGGCATTGCGTTCGGTATTGTTACCACTGAGAGACAAGTCTATTGCGAATAGATGACAAGATTATGTCATAAAAAGGATAGCCCCTAATAAAAAAGTACTAGGAGCTCATAGCGATTATTTGGCGAGTTTAAATACTTGTAATGTTTGTAGTAAGGTCGCAAGCTTTTTGACAAAGGCTTCAAGTGTTTCTGGTGCAACATGAGTGCTGCTTTGCATGGCATCAAATTCTGCAACCAATTCTTGTACATAAGGTAAGAAACGATTACTACTTGTTGTAAAACCTTGCTCTTCAGTAAATATCGCCACAAACTTACCGTGGCCTTCTTTACGTAATTCGTCCAGGCGAACATCTGAATCAATGGCTTGTCTATAGGCTATTTGCAGGTTTTCTTTTATCTGTAGAAAAACATTGGTGTACGGCATAATTGCCTCATAGTGCATGTGCAAAGAATAACGTTAATTATAAGGAGCTAGTATGCAGGCAACAAGAGAAAGTCGGCTTATTTTTAATATCAATTTGATTTATGGTCGCTTACAGCGAAATTGCTACGGTTTAATCGCATTGTTACTGTGTTTTACATCAACATCGGCAATTGCGTTAGACTCACCGGTATTCTATAAAATCGAATATCAGCAACAGCAAGCGTATTTATTGGGCTCCATTCATATTGGACGTCAAGATTTCTACCCATTAGCACAGCACATAGAATCAGCATTTAAACAATCGGATGCGCTAGTCGTTGAAGCCGACATTGGCCAAGGTGACACTGGGGCGTTATTGCAACAGTACGGTGGTTTGTCGGCAGATATTGCCGCGGATGTTAATGCGACTCGGCAAGTGTATTGTCAAAGCCATCAATCCCTATGCCAATCACTGGCACCGTATGCACCTTGGTTGCAGTCCGCGCAAATTAGCATGGGACGTTTTGGGCAATTAGGTTACAGCGCAGAACAGGGTGTCGACGCTTACTTTATGGCAAATCGCAGTGGTAAAAATGTAGTTGAGCTGGAGAGTATTCAGTTTCAATTTGAATTAATTTCATCATTTTCAACCGCGACTCAACTGCAAATGCTTGATGATTCGATTAACGCTAGCGATGCAGAAATGCTTGATTTAATTTACGCGTGGCGTCAAGGCGATGGTAATGCTCTGGCAAAAATTATGGAATCGCAAGCGGGCGATGCTGATGAGTTACTCGAGAAGCTGTTGTGGCAACGTAATCACACCATGACGCAAAAAATTATCCAGTTGTTACAAAACAAAAACCACAAACAATTATTTATCGTTGTGGGTGCCGGACATATCGTCGGTCAGCAAGCCATTCCTGATCTACTAAAACAGCAAGGTGCGACCATAACTCGTTGTACTTTTTTACAGTGTTAATGTCGATATGGTGTGAGTTATTCGAAAGGTAAACTATTGAGATTATATCACTAAAACAATGGCTGTATTGTTAAGTCGATTGGCTTATAAATTAGCCTATAGAGCGGTCATAAGGCCCAAGCGAGCAATAAGAGATACATTAATAATGGGTCAACAGCATTTTAAGCAGTTGATATTTGCTAAAGTCGGGCGGTAGATTGTTTTTCAAGTAATCTTTGATAACGTTTACGCTCGATTAACTCTCCGTTGATCGTTGCCATTGGCTAAACTAAGCGTGGGCAACAATTAACCCTGCGGCTGATAACCCTGCTGCTAGTAGCAACTGGCAGTAAATTATCTATGTTGTTGAAAAGTTGAAGTTGTATTGGGTTGTGTTGGGCAGTGGACTAGCGGTATCCACAATGCTGTATTTTGACGCCTCAATCTGTTTAACTACTAACAGCAACCGTTTCCAGAAATATTACATAGCACGGCATCGAGGCTCAAATCTGTCCATTTTAGGCTACATATACCGAAATATTGGTCTTACACGACATTAATTACTTTTTGTAATTTAAGTGATGTCGTTAAAGTATCATTATCTGAAAAGATCAATCAGCAATTGTGTGCTGATGATATACCGGTAATTATCGCTATTTCGCTTGGTTAATTTAATTAATATAGGCGTAATGACATAGCGTTTTAAACGCATAAAGTAATTAGCGGTTTAGCAACAGCCAGAGTCTAAGGTATAATGATCTATTAACCGTTTTGCAGCACATGCTTTTGCTGCCTACTTAGGGTACAACATTGTGAGTCACGACTACACTATCGAATTAAAAGCGATGCCTTCGCTTTTGTCTTTGTATCGCAAAATCCTGTTTGGCCGTAAACCGGGATGGAACCAACAACCGCTTCCGAGTATTTATGTGCAAGCACCGAATGTGCTGTTGTCTCAAGATAAAATTAGCCAATATGCTGCTGTGTGCGGTTTTGAATATGATGGTGTGACGTTACCGCCAACGTATTTGTATGTGTGGGCATTTCGTTTACATGCGATGATTTTTACACATAAAGCGGTGACATTCCCATTACTTGGCATGCTCCATTTAAAGAATAGTATTAGCGTATTACGCCCTGTGCGCGCAGATGAAACCTTAACAGTACAATGTGAGTTAACTACAAGTCGCACTACCGATGCAGGGCTTGAGTTTGATTTGGTGTCTAAAGTGTTTGTCGGTGATGAATTGGTTTGGCAAGCGCTATCCACTTATTTGTATCGTATTGAATCTGCTGGCCGTCGTGCTCGTCCGCCTAAAGCGTCAGAAATGGCATGGGAAAACGTTCAGCACTGGCGCTTAACCGATGACTTAGGTCGTCGTTATGCTAAAGCTTCTGGCGATTATAACTTGATCCATTTACATCCATTGTTGTCAAAACGCTTTGGTTTTGAGCGAGTGTTAGCGCATGGGATGTGGTCTAAAGCACGGGTGATGTCTCAGTTAATGACGTTTGTTGGCGATCGACCGTTTCAAGTTGATGTTGAATTTAAACTGCCAGTATTTATGCCATCTGAAGTGACCTTTGCGTTTGAAAGTATTGAAAATGGTAAACGTTTTGAAATGCGTGATGTTAAAGGTCGCCGACCGCATTTACAGGGCAGCATCACTTATTTATAAGCTCTTTAGTTATTCCTAGTTTAGGTTAGTTAGGTTGCTTTAATTATTAATAAAAAGGCTCAAGTCGATGACTTGAGCCTTTTTTATGGCAATCACAATGCTTACTTACTTTTGATAAATATGCACATCGCGTTGTGGGAACGGAATACTAATGCCTTCTGCATCAAAGCGTATTTTCACTGCGCGAGTAATGTCCCAATACACTTCCCAATAGTCATCGGGAGTAACCCAAGGCCTTACAATGAAGTCGACAGACGATTCGCCCAATGTATGGAGCTTAACAATTGGTTCAGGATGCGCTTGCACTTTTGGATGTTGTTCGACAATATTTTTTAAAATGGTTTCTGCATGTTCTATATTGTCGCTGTAGCTAATACCAAAGGTCATGTCTACCCGACGTTGATGCTCTGCAGTGATGTTGTTAATGGTATCGCCCCAAATCTTATTGTTTGGCACAATAAGGCGTTGGTTATCTAACGTTTTGATCGTTGTTGATACTAGGCTCATGTGGCTAACACGACCGGTGACATTAGCAGCATTGATTAAGTCGCCGACATCAAATGGACGATAGATTAAGATCATCATGCCAGAGGCGAAGTTGGACAGGGTATCTTGCAAGGCAAAGCCAATAATCACACCCGCAATACCAAAACCAGCGAGTAACGGCCCAAGTTCAAACCCGAGTTGCGATAAGGCAATCAATAACCCCACGGCAAACACTACTTTACTGGATAGCGAGATGAAAAAGTCTTGCAGCAGTTGGCTAAATTGTAATTTAGATGCTCGTACCGTTTTAGAGATAATTTGAGTGACAATTTTGGCGACTAAACTGGCCGCAAATAAGATGAATAGAAACACTACAATCTTAAACGTTAAACTTGGTCCATTATTAATCGTCTGATCTTTAATGACTTTGCCCCAGCCTTGTAGCAAATTTGACGCAACGCTAAAAATTAATACATCCTTGGT
>NZ_JACJFI010000218.1 GCF_014164505.1 Shewanella sp. SG41-4
TGAGCTAAAATACAATTCTGCAACTTTTAGTGGTTGTGTACTAGCCTATTTCCAAGAAAATAGGAACATCCCTAAAGAGGTAGATCCATGCCATATTGCGATTTAATTATACAAATGGTCGCAGTTATCACAGATTTATATACAAATTTGCAAGTAGGCCCTGTTTATTTGATCTAGGCCACACTATGAAGGAATCAAATCTGTAAAAATCTGCACCAGCTTGTTACAGAATTGAATCTGCAACAAAGTTCACTAACTAAAACCATGAAAAATGGAATATAGAACATAACGTTCTAGGGAGCATGAAAGATGAAAAAAACCTTAATCTCTGCATCGGTAGCATCTGTACTTACATTAGTTTCTTTCGCTACACTTGCTGAAGGCCCAAGTTTCTATGGTCGTTTAGATTTAGCTGTGACTAATTCTGATCAAGGCGCTACAACGCAAAATGGTAAAGAAGGCACAGTATTAGAAAATAACTTTTCTAACTTAGGCGTAAAAGGTAGTGAAAAATTTGCTAACGGTATTGAACTGTTATACCAAATGGAATTCCAAGTTGAAAATACTACTCAAACTGAAGGTAAGAATGGCAGTGACGAAGTTGTATTTAAAGCACGTAACACATTCTTAGGTTTAAAAAGTGACGCTGGTACCGTGTTAGTCGGCCGTAACGATACGGTATTTAAACAGTCTGAAGGTGGCATTGATTTATTCGGTAACTTCAACGCAGATATCGATCGTATGATTGGTGGCCAGTTACGTAAAGCTGACGGTCTTTGGTACTACTCACCAGTTATTGGTGGTTTAGTCACATTAAACGCAACGTATTTAATGGATGACAACTACGAAGGTTCAGATGAAGACCAATATGCATTAAGTGCAACTCTTGGTGATAAAGGTCTTAAAGCACACCCTTACTACGTAGCTGCAGCTTATAACACTATTGGTGGTATTGATGCTTACCGTGGTGTGGCACAAGTTAAGCTAGGTGAGTTCAAGCTTGGTGGTTTATACCAAAACACTGAAAGCCAAACAACTGATCAAGAAGGTGATTCTTTCTTCCTTAACGTATCTTACAACCTAAACGGCGTAAACTTAAAAGCTGAATACGGACAAGATGAAGCTGGTTTTGGTAGCTACTACAAAAATATCAAAGAAGCGACAGGTACTGACGTAAACATTACTCAAATTACTGTCGGTGCTGATTACCGCATATCTAAGTCAACCTTAGTTTATGGTCACTATGCTATGTATGAAGGCGACCACAAAGTAGGTACTGCTACTGTTGATTTAGAAGATGACAACATCTTCACTGTCGGTGCTCGTTACGACTTCTAATCATTCTGGTACAAGCTTTGGCTTAACAGTATAAATGATTAAAAATGCCAGTCTGTTTAGACTGGCATTTTTGTATCTGTAATCTAATCTTGAACTCTAGCGCTTCAAATCTAATCGTGACATCCAGAACTTGTAATCTAGCTCTTGAAATTACAGCTATCGAAATTGACGCACTTAACAGCTACCGCCAATTAAGCGATCACTTGATTAAACACTTCAACATGGTGTGATTCAACCAACTCAGGCATTACATTGTGGAAATAATGCTGAATAGCATCTTTAGCGCAATGTTGATCAAACGCAGCACGATCGACAAACTTTTCCACAAAGGCAACTTTGTTGTCGTTATCTACACTGATATTCAATTCATAACGAATACAGCCTAATTCACGACGAGTATCAGGGATCAAACTTGCCAATGCCGCCACTAACTGATCACGTTTTCCTGCTTTTGCCACAAATTGAGCGACACAAACCATTTGCTGGGTATTAACTGCATAATCTGACATCATTTTTCCTTATTAAGATCTACCCGAATCCAGATAAACAACGTATCAACGTTGAGCTGAATAGATTATCTCTAAACCCTACGCTACTAATATCGATTAGTTATTATAAATTAACAACATATCAAGATGTTCAATACCGTCTTCGAGGTACACTTCTGAATTAACAACAAAACCATGTTGTTGATAAAATTGGCGTAAATAATCTTGCGCCCCAATTTGAATATTGTCTTTTGGCCAATGTTGTTTTGCTATGGCAATGGCACCTTGCATTAATTGATTCGCCACGCCCTGACCACGTGCAGATTTTGCAACGGCAACACGGCCAATACTGGCTTGAGGATAACTAACATTTGGGGCTAATATTCGACTATAAGCAAGGATCTGACCTTGGTTATTTAGCCCAAGTAAGTGCCTTGCTTGCGGGTGTTTATCTTTTCCATCTAATTCAGGGTAAGGACAATTTTGCTCAACCACAAATACATCTACACGCAATTGCATTAACCCATAAAGCTGCTCTAAAGACAACTCAGTAAAACCAACATCGAGCCATGTTAATGTCATCTCTCACCCTAATTTATTGCTATCAATTAGGATAATACTAACATGATTAATGCATTTCATTAGGCTGATCTGAATCACTTTTCGCCACGGGTTTACGGATCAATAAAACCGCCACAACTGCAATAAATAGAAAACATGCCATAATAAAAAACACATCATTGTAAGCTTGAATATACGCTTGTTGTGACATATTTTTAGCAAGTAAAGCATAGGCCTGTGAGTTAGCACTCACCACATCAGAACCCGCGGTTTGCAGTATCGAACTGGTATGTTGTAAATAGTTGTAAGCTTGGGAGCTAACTGCCGGCAACGTCTCTTTAATATGGGCCAAATGAACTCGGGCTAAATTATCGCTTAAGGTGGCCACCAGCGCGATACCAAAAGCGCCACCTAAATTACGCATCACATTGAGCACCGTCGATGCAGAAGCATTTTCATGTGCTTGAAGATGCATTGTCGCCAAAATGCCAATAGGCACTAAAATAAACGGTTGGCCTAACGCCCGTACGATTTGCGAAGCAATCATCTGATCGCCAGCATAATCAATGGTCATATGGCTATTCATATAATAACTGGTCGCAAATAAAGCAAACCCAAGTGCAGCCAAATATCGTGGATCAAACTTCTGCATTAATTTGGGCACTAATGGCAATACCAGCAACTGCGGAAAGCCCATCCACATAATCACTTCACCGATTTCTAACGGGGTATAATCATGAATTTGTGATAAATACAGCGGGATCATATAAATCGCCCCAAACAACGCCATTCCCAGTAAAAAATACGCCACAGTGGATAAAGCAAAATCTCGCTGCGCAAGCAGACGAATATTCACTAATGGTTGAGCTTTACGTAACTGGATCCAAATAAATAAACTGATATTAATGGCGGCAATAATGGCGAGGTTACGAATAAGATCAGACCCAAACCAGTCTTTACGATTGCCCTCTTCTAATACAACTTCTAAACAGCCCATACCCAACGCCATGGTGACAATGCCTGAATAATCGGCGTCTTTTAACTTGTCCCAAATAATTGGTTTACGTTCTAAACCATAAGCCAACATTGCCATCACTAATAAGCCTGGCGGAACATTGATATAGAATAAATAATGCCAACTAAATTGTTCGGTTAACCAACCGCCTAACGTCGGCCCAATAGAAGGTGCAAATGTTGCGGTTACCCCAAACAAAGCCATACCCATGGCGCGTTTATTGTCGGGTAAAAACTCAAGAATTAATCTAAATGCTAACGGAATTAATGCCCCGCCAAAAAATCCCTGCAAGGCTCGAAAAGCGATCATTGACTCAAGGTTCCAAGACATTGAGCACAATATCGAGGCAACAATAAAGGCAGCGGTGGTCCACAGTAAATAACGACGAGTAGATAAACCGGTACTTAACCAACCAGACAAAGGAATGGCGATCATCTCAGCCACTAAGTAGGCGGTGGCTATCCAACTGCCCTCTTCTAACGTTGCGCCTAAACTACCTTGAATTTCTTTCATCGACGCATTGGTGATTTGAATATCCAAAATCGCCATAAATGCGCCAATTAAGCCGCCTGCAACGGCTATCCAAGATCGGACACTACCACGCTGATAACCGGTTGGTTTATCAGCCACTGCATTCACAGAGCGAACTGGTGATACATCTGCCTCGGTAACTGACGGGCTCATATTAATGCCCTGCTGTCACAGACGTTGATTGACCAGCAGATGCTTTAGCAAGCTCATGAGATTGAGTTGCTGACTCTGTATCAACTTCAACCAAGGCACTTAAGCCAGGTAAAATACGCCCAATTGCAGATGAGGGTTGATCATGTTCAAGACGAATACGCACCGGAATACGTTGAACAATTTTAGTAAAATTACCGGTCGCATTTTCTGCGGGTAACAAGCTAAATTTAGACCCCGATGCAGGTGCTAAACTGTCTATAAATCCCGTGAACACCTCATCAGGATAAGCATCTAAGCTAACCTTAACGGCCTGTCCGGCTTGCATGTGTTCAATTTGAGTTTCTTTAAAGTTAGCCGTAATCCACACTTGAGTATCTGGCACTAGGCTAAACAATGCTTGCCCAGGTTGAACATACTGGCCAACCATTGCACCGCGCTTACCTATAATCCCAGAAAACGGCGCTGTAACACGTGTATCAGCCAATTGAATATTGGCCAACTCGACACTGGCCATAGCCTGATCGACATCCGCTTGTACTTGTAATAATTGCGCATTAAATACCGACAATTCACGTTGCTTAGCCACTAATGCGGCTTGTGTTTCATCGACATGAGCCGATGCTGAATCGAAACCCGCCTGAAGTTGGTCAACATCATTTTGTGAACTGTAATTACTGACTTTTAATTTCTGTGAACGCTTCAACTGTTGTTGAGCAATTAACTGCTCCGACTGTGAAGCCACAACGGTAGCCTTGGCTTGATTAATTAATGCTTGTTGTAAATCAACCTTTGCGGCTAGAGTTTGCAAGTTTGCTTGCGTACTCGCCAACACTGCTTTGCTTTGAGCCAGCTTGGCAACAAACTGACTGTCTTCCAGTTGAGCCAGTAGTTCACCTTTGTTGACGTGTTGATTATCCACTAAATCAGACTGCACAATATAACCGGGGACTTTGACACTGATATTGGAAATATCAGCCTCAACATACGCATTGTCTGTTGACTCGATATATCGAACTTGTGACCACCAATAAACGCCTGCAACAACTAACACAACGATAATACCTGGCACTAACACTAACCGCTTATTGATAGACATATTTGACTCCTAATTTATTCTGCTCTAGTTTACTACTGTTTCCTTAAGTTTATTAGACAGTAAAAATTCAACCCACTGTTTCACAGGTGTAACAATATGGATCTCAACCGCGTTCAAATATTCTCGCAAGTAGTAGAACAAGGCAGTTTTACCGGTGCAGCCAGAGCACTGGGAATAACCAAAGCCACTGTGAGTCGTAAGATCGCAGATCTAGAAGCTGATGCCGGTGTGCAGTTACTGTTTCGCACCACAAGATCATTAAAGCTGACTGAAGCGGGTTCAAGTTATTACCACCGCATCAGTAAAATTTTACAAGATTTACAAAATGCCGAAGATCTTCTCAGTGCTAGCCAGCAAGACATCAAAGGCAACTTAAAAGTGATTTGCCCTATCGAGCTAGGACAATTATTTTTAGGTCGTATTCTTGCGCGGTTTCTGGCCGCTTATCCCAATATCACCATTGATGCAGAACTGACTAACCGTAAAATAGATGTGATTGAAGAAGGGGTCGATTTTCTATTTCAAATTACTGAACAGCATGATCCTAAGCTGCAAAGCTACTCATTAGTCACTGCCAGCAGACTGTTAATGGCAAGCCCAACTTACCTTAAACGTCATGGCACACCACAAATACCGCAAGATTTAATGCATCACACCGCAATTAAGTTACAGTCGGCCCACATTGATGGTGGCTGGCGTATTTTTGATGGTAACCAATGGCTTGATCTTGATCCCCCTGCGCAGCTAAAAGTCAATAATGTCACCTTTGCCCGAGAGGCTGCAATTGAAGGCTTAGGCATTACTGCGGTACCGGTTTTTATTGCACAAGAAGCCATAGACAGTAAGCAACTGATACCGATATTAGAAGACTTTCCGATGATGCAAACCAAGGTCACCCTGAGTTTTCCGCAGCGTGTGTATTTACCCCGTAAATATCGAGTGTTTGTGGAGTTTTTATATGCTGCATTGTTTGAGCATTGGGGTGAAGGCGTGCTCGAAATCCCCGATTTTGTCCAACAAAGCAATCATAATTAAAGATGAGTTTTTAAGCACAAAATAATCTATAGAATAAATAGATATTTTTAACTGACTAGGTGCTAGTATCAACTCAATCAGGTGATTAATTTAGATCATAGAGGTAAGTTCTCGCACATCATTAATTCGCAATATCAATGATAAGTTTGGTTCAGTAAATTGTTCAAAGGCTAAGTAAGTATTAAGTGGCTGATTAATTTTGGTTCATTCGATACTAACAACACAAATTACCATTTATTAGCCACGCATTATGCGTGCTAGGAGTCATACAAATGAGCAAAGAACGTAATAATTCAAAAGAAGCGAAGAAAAAACCGGCATTATCTTTAAAAGAGAAACGTGCGGTTAAGCAATCGAAAAATTCACCTGAAAATTTTGCCAGTAAGATCAAATAATTTATAAGCTTTTTTATTTGTAAATAGCTTGATATAGACATACTGAGTACATAAAAATACCGAGCAAATTGCTCGGTATTTTTGTTTGCAGCCTATTAATTAGCAGCCTACTTAACAGAATATTACTCAAAATAGCTCTAGCCGCTTTATCCCAAACCACTCAGCAGAAAATAAACCAACTGGCTACTGGTCAATGGCGAATGGTAAAAGCCTAGCGCAAATGTCCACTTGGGCAGATAAAATCAGCTCCATTAAAACTTAAGATCGCACTGCGCAATGGTATTACATTTAAACTAAAGACGATGAAAGGTGGAAAACGGTTAAATGTAACCCAAATGGCGATATCATCGAAAGTTTACCGCAATTTGAAAAAACATTAAGGCTTGCCGAAAAACTCAACGCTATTTGACCTAGCACTATTGTTCACTAGCACTATTGTTCACTAGCACTATTGTTCACTAGCACTAT
>NZ_JACJFI010000219.1 GCF_014164505.1 Shewanella sp. SG41-4
AAAGTCCATCAGCAGGTTGCCATTGTGCTATTTGTTCCTCACTAAGTGATTGGCCTGCATTTGGCCCAGTAAGCAGTAAACTGTATATAAAACCATTATTCATTATCAAAGATTCCATGTGATCACTATTACAATAATTTACGCTATTTTTTAATCTTGCCCAAGTTTAAAACTACCTTATAAAATGAAATGCTTTATTTATCGGGCATTTAACCACCAAACACAAACTTTGATGAACTAACGAGCAGCAGAGTAGACGTTCATCGGTTAAAATAGATAAAATGCTAATAAAAGAGTACGAGTATGGAATATCAATTTCGTCGAAATCGCCTAGAAGGCACAGTCTTTGCTGAATTTAGCATGGGCCATGAAGTGTTAGGCAGATGGTTTGCTGAAGAGCTTGGTGACGATAAGAGCAAAGCGAATCACATTCTAGCGCAGATAGTATTAATCAAATCTGGGGCGCTTGGCCATTTGCTAGATGTTGGTGGAGAGTTAACTATCGACATCGACTCTGAGCAAGTGAGAGTGTTTGCTAGTGTGATTGATTTTGAGGAAGAGCACTTATTAGAAGACTCCATGAACCTGTATAATGCGGAATCTGAGTGTTATTGTGGTCTGGAAGACTTTGAGTCAGTACTGCAAAGCTGGTTAGCATTTATTAACGATAAATAGCTCATCTGTTAATCCTAGCGGATGGTAAATAACAACAAAACCACGTTTATGCGGCCTTGTTGTTAAGTATTAAGTGATATTTTGACTTTGGTGCGGTGCTAATTGTTAAGGTAACGCACGGCCATTTCTGTGCGAGATTTAGCATTTGCTTTACGCAGTAAATTCTTCACATGAACTTTTACAGTGCCTTCGCTGATGTGTAAGTCTTCGGCGATCATTCGATTACTTTTTCCTTCAGCCAACTCCTGTAAAATTTGCAATTCACGCGGAGTTAAATTCTCTATCCAGCTGTTGTCGTCAATCGTATTTTTCAACTCATAAAGATAAGCTTCTACTTCATCACTAATCACTCGATGACCCAGCATGGCTTTTTTGAGTTGCTCTAACAGTAAATCTGGATCAGTGTCTTTGAGTAAATAGCCATCAGCTCCAGCACGCAACAATCTAGTGACATCTTGTTTAGCGTCTGAAACGGTTAAAATGACAATTCTTGCTGTTACCCCCTCTTGACGCATAGCATTAAGCGTATCAAGTCCAGACATGCCTTTCATATTCAAATCGAGCAAAATAATATCGGGTTCATCTTCTGCTACGGCGGTAAGAGCTTCAAGTCCCGTGCCCGTTTCACCAAAAAGTGAAAAGTCACCATCGGAGGTGATTAATTGGCAAATACCACGACGTAATAATGGATGATCATCGACAACAAGTACGGAATAAGGCTTACCCATTTAAAGGCTCCTGTTGAGGTGGAAAACTCAGCGTGACAGTGGTACCACCAAGCTGATTACTATTGAACGAAACGATGCCATTCAGTTTGTTGGCGCGTTCATGCATGATACCAATACCGAAATGCTGGTCTCGTTCAGCTAAATGCGTCACGCCAATGCCATCATCACATATTGTAATAGTAATCATGCCATTGTCTGTTAACTGACAATCTACCACTATATGGGCAGGGTTAGCGTGTTTAATTGCATTTAATGTCGCTTCGCGAATTAATTGTAAAATATGAATGTGTTGTTTAGCTTCAAGTAAATGTACTGATAGTTTGTATTTTAATTGGATATTGATATTCGTTTGATGACGTAATTGATCCAACATAACTTCAATTGCTTGACTTAGATTAGGCTCTTTGATGGTTAATCTAAAGGTTGATAACAGCTCACGTAATTGTACATAAGCAGTACTCACACCTTCATTGATCTCTGTCAATTGACCTTCTACTTCAGGGTTACGACAACTGTAATCAAGACTTTTACGTAATAAACTCACCTGGATTTTTAGAAACGATAATAGTTGCCCAATTGAATCATGTAATTCTCTAGCGATGACAGCACGCTCTTCCAGTAACGCCAATTGTTGACGTTGCTCGGAGGCATTATGGATGGTAATAGAGCGGGTTAACATCATGGCAAAATTTTCAAACAATAACTTATTCAGTGGCTTGTTAGAAATGACATCTAAATAGCCCATTTGAGTGTTTTCTATCAACAGCGGAAACTGTACTGATTTAGTGGGTAGCGCGTCAGGCCAGCCGCCTTCAGCTTTAATGACGTCTTTAGATCCATCTTCATGTTCAACGACTAAGCGAAGAAAAGTTAAGTCTTCATAATATTTCAGCTGATTGATAGCAGATTGCAATGCTTTATAGTCGAGTTTATCTGCATGTAACATGACGAGGTTGTCGTATAAGAATTTTAGCTCGTTGTTTGCTCGGGTTAATGCCAAGGTTTTTTCGTTTACTTGGTTTTCTAAATCTCCATATAAGTGGGCTAATTCAGCAGCTGTTTTTTGCAATGCATTACCCAGAGCTGTCAGTTCAATATAACCCGTTTTAGGCATTTCAACTTTGAAGTTACCTTTGGAGATTGTTGCTGCGCTATCCATCAATAATTGTAACGGTTTAACCACCCGTTTACGTGTGAATACTACGGCAAAGAAAGCGATAACAAGTAAAATGGATAAACCGATAATTTGTCCAATAACCAATAACTTTAGTTTAAAGGCCGCGAACAATTCCATCTTCAATACCAAGGTATCAATGGTGTCGACAAAGTCGGTTAATGAGGCTGAGTAAAGTCGCGTATTCCCTTCTTCAATATACACTCTCATCACTTGCCACTTATCGATAACCAATAAATATTGGTCTCGCAGCTCTTTGGGGCTATACCACTGAAGAGAGCGTTTAAGTGCCTCTGAACTAAGAGTATTTTCGAATGCAGTAATTTTTTCATCGGTATTACTACTGCCGGCATTGGTATACAACAACAGCCTATAACTTTGCATTCGCAGTGAGCCCGAGGCGTTGATGCCTTTTGCATCGCCTAAGCTGAAGGTTAAATTGACGATAGAAAACACCGCTAAGCTTGATGACAACAAAATTAAAATGAGCATTAAACTTAAAATGGTGGAAGTAAGGCTGCCACGAGTAAACATAAGATCCTGCTGTTGATAGCGGTTAGTAATTAGTAATTAGTGATTAAAAATAAGTCAAAAGTACTGTTTTATATGATGTCCAATAGTGTGTTCTACATTAGGTATGGGTTGATAACATTAACAAGTTTACAAAACTGTGAAATACATCCTGTTTACATGTTGATCTGGCGCAAACTTTCATCGCTATACCCCATAAGGGGTATATTTAAAGTGGCATGAAATCGCTAACTTTGACCTTGGAGATGTCGTGATTATTAAATTAAATATAATGTAACACGGAGATAAAGGGTGATGAAGATGAATGTAAAATCAATTGCACTGGGTGCAGTGATTGCAGCCAGTTTTTTAGCAGCTGGCGCAATGGCTAGTGATAAAACGGAACCTCGAAATGAGGTTTATAAAGATAAATTTTCAAAGCAATATGACAGCTGGCATGCAACTGATGAAAGCAAAGAAGTTGTCGATATGTTGGAAAAAGTACCTAGTCTAGTCGTATTGTGGGCTGGTTACGGCTTTGCTAAAGACTACAATGCACCACGTGGTCATATGTATGCGGTTACTGACTTAACCAATTCATTGCGTACCGGCGCACCAAAAAATGCTGAAGATGGTCCAATGCCAATGGCATGTTGGAGCTGTAAAAGCCCTGATGTACCTCGCGTAATTGAAGAGCAGGGTGAAGATGGTTATTTCAGTGGCAAATGGGCTAAAGGCGGTCCAGAAATTGTTAATGTCCTTGGTTGTGCCGATTGTCATGAAAAAGGTTCATCTAAGTTACGTATGTCTCGTCCGTTTGCAGAACGCGCGATGACAACATTGAATACTCCATTTGATAAAGCTTCTCGTAAAGACAAGCAGTCAATGGTGTGTGCTCAATGTCACGTTGAATACTATTTCGAGAAAACAGCAGAACGTCCTGGTTTTGTTAAATTCCCTTGGGATATGGGTACCACTGTTGAGCAAATGGAAGTGTATTACGACAGCATGGAGTTCTCTGATTGGACTCACGCAGTGTCTAAAACACCTATGCTAAAAGCGCAACACCCTGGTTATGAAACTTGGAAGTTGGGTGTTCACGGTCAAAATAACGTGAGTTGTGTTGATTGTCATATGCCTAAAGTGACTAACGACAAAGGCCGTAAATTTACTGACCATAAAGTGGGTAACCCGTTTGATCGCTTTGAAGAAACCTGTGCAACTTGTCACAGCCAAAGCAAAGAGTTTATGGTTAATTTAGTTGATGAAAGCAAGCAGAAAGCACAAGACTTAAAAGCACGTGTTGAAACTCAATTAGTTAAAGCTCACTTTGAAGCTAAAGCTGCGTGGGATGCTGGTGCAACTGAAGTTGAAATGAAGCCAATCCTAATGGATATTCGTCATTCACAATGGCGTTGGGATTATGCGACTGCATCTCATGGTGCATCATCACATGCTCCTGCTGAAGTATTACGTATTCTAGGAACTTCATTGGATAAAGCGGCTGATGCTCGCGTTAAACTAGCTCAGTTATTAGGTACTAAAGGTGTTAAACAACCTATTGCATATCCTGACACTTCTACTAAAGCAAAAGCGCAAGCAGCATTAGGCATGGACATGAAAACCATGAATGCTGAAAAAGCTGAGTTTAAGAAAACACTGGTTCCTCAGTGGGAAGAAGAAGCTAAAAAGCGCGAAGCGACTTATAAATAAGTTGTACTTAGTAGCATAAAAACTCTCCTCAGGTGTGAACCTGAAAAATCTAACAAACAGCCCTCATTTGAGGGCTGTTTTTTTATGTCCGTGGTATAGAAATCGTGCATTAGTTCCTTACCGTTAGGTGTTATAAAAGATTGATAATTCGCTGCACCAAAACGATGCGCTAATGTTTTTAATGCACTCGATTGGTGCCTTAATGTTAATGAAAAAAATAGGGAATAAAATAAAACCCATATATAACAGCGCTTTGAAAAAGTGGCCTGATGATTGAATTGATTCATTCAACAAATTAATAACAACTACATTTTTTCACACTTTTGGAGGTCGAGATGAAACTCGTCAGCGCTATCATCAAGCCATTTAAATTGGATGATGTCCGTGAAGCCATTGCAGGCATGGGCATTGAAGGTATGACTGTTACTGAGGTAAAAGGCTTTGGACGTCAAAAAGGTCACACTGAACTTTATCGTGGGGCAGAGTATCAAGTGGATTTTCTTCCTAAAGTAAAATTAGAAATTGCCACTAAAGATGAAAATTTGGACATGCTTATCGAAGCGATTACCAGTGCTGCACATACCGGCAAAATAGGTGATGGAAAAATTTTTGTGACAGATCTAGAACAAGCTATCCGTATCCGTACGGGTGAAGTTGATAACGAAGCATTATAAGGAGGCTGCCATGGAAGAATTAACTCAATTAGGCCTGACGGTCACAGAACTACGTTTCGCATTAGATACGTTCTATTTCCTCATTTCAGGTGCGTTAGTCATGTGGATGGCAGCTGGTTTTGCCATGTTAGAAGCCGGTTTGGTTCGCTCAAAAAACACCACTGAAATTTTAACCAAAAACGTGTGTTTATACTCAATCGCATGTGTAATGTTTTTATTCGTCGGCTACAACATTATGTATGTCGATAATGTTGAAGGTGGCTTTATTCCTTCTTTTGGTTCGCTAATCGGTTCGCAAGCGGATGGTGCTGACCATGCATTAGAATCAGACTTTTTCTTCCAAGTTGTGTTTGTTGCTACGGCAATGTCGATAGTATCCGGTGCTGTAGCTGAACGGATGAAGTTATGGTCTTTCTTAGCATTTTCAGTTGTCATGACCGCTGTCATTTATCCTATTGAAGGCTACTGGACTTGGGGCGGAGGATTCCTCTCTGAAGCCGGTTTTGTTGACTTTGCTGGTAGTGGTATTGTGCACATGGCTGGTGCTGCTGCAGCAATATCTGGTGTACTGCTTCTTGGTGCTCGTAAAGGTAAATACGGCGAAAATGGCCAAGTGCATCCTATTCCAGGATCTAACTTACCGATGGCTACTTTAGGTATGTTCATTCTATGGATGGGTTGGTTTGGCTTCAACGGTGGTTCACAATTGTTGGTTTCAGATGCTGAAAACGCCAGTGCTGTTGCTAAAATCTTTGTAAACACTAACTCTGCCGCCGCATTTGGTGCAATCTCAGCGCTTATCGTGTGTAAAGTTGTTTGGGGTAAAGCGGATTTAACCATGATTTTAAACGGTGCGTTAGCGGGTTTAGTCGCGATTACTGCTGATCCTTTATCACCTTCGTTGTTAATGGCCGGTGTGATTGGTTTGGTTGCTGGTGCAGTTGTTATCTTTTCTGTGATTGCATTTGACCGAATTAAAATTGATGACCCAGTAGGTGCCATTTCAGTGCACGGTGTTGCAGGGTTCCTTGGACTAATGTTAGTGCCATTATCAAATGCTGATGCTAGTTTTGGTAGTCAGTTGTACGGCGCAGCAGTTATCTTCATTTGGGTATTTACCACATCGTTACTGGTATGGTTTGTATTAAAGATGACTATGGGTATCCGTGTGACAGAAGAAGAAGAGTATAACGGTATGGATGCTTCTGACTGTGGTGTAGATGCTTACCCTGAGTTTGTGAGTGTGAAAACTGCCGGCTAATCAGTAAATAGTTAATTGGTTAACATAAAAAATAGAACCTTAGGGTTCTATTTTTTTTGGATTAATAATGTTATTTGCGACTCAATTGAAGTAAATAAGAGGGATGTACTAGCTTAACGGTATACACTATTAGATGAAGAAATCGTGATGAGGTGATAATGAAATCAATACTGATAAA
>NZ_JACJFI010000021.1 GCF_014164505.1 Shewanella sp. SG41-4
AAGGCACTAAATCTAACCAGCATACTTTTGGAAATCTTGGGCATCTGACATCACTATCCTTAATACAATAGCCCGATTTTATCACGTTAAATAAAAAAGGCATCTTCGAGAGTGTTAAATCACGTTGGAAATAACACAATCACCAAGAAACTGGGTATAATCGTTGATATATCAAAAATCTCCCCCATATCTATTAGTTAATAGTATTAGCATAATAGAGTTTATCAAATGGGCTCACTGCGGGTTGTCCAGCGCCATCCTTCAGGTCAATAACGGCAATCAGAACGGTAATAATAATGGTAAAAAAGAAATCAACAAATACCTCAGCGAGCATCGCACGTAACAAACGCGCGACCTTTGAATACCGCATTGAAGACAAAATCGAAGCGGGATTACAACTTATGGGCTGGGAAGTTAAGTCCATTCGCATGGGTAAAGTAAATTTATCTGATTGTTATGTCTATATTAAAGAGGGTGAAGCCTTTATGCATGGTTGTACTATTCAACCACTTAATACCGCTTCAACCCATGTAATATGTGATCCAATCAGAACCAAAAAACTGCTATTAAAGCGCAGTGAAATTGACAAACTTGCCGGCCTAATTGAGCGTCAAGGCTACACCTTGGTGCCACTATCAATGTACTGGCGCAAAGGTGCCTGGGTAAAAGTTGAAATTGGCTTAGGTAAAGGTAAAAAAGATCACGACAAACGTGAAGACACCAAAGAACGCGAGTGGAAAATTGAAAAAGCCCGCGTCATGAAAAAAGACAAAGAAAGCGCTTAATATTGTTAGTAGGCCACTGAAACGATTAAAACTGATAAGTTGTTATTGAACATAGGCCTATAACGAACAGATAGTGAACAAACGATTATAATTTGTTAATGTACGCTAGGTATTCACCTAACAACACGTTATAATTGCGTCAATTGGGGGCGATTCTGGATTCGACAGGATTCACGAAACCCAAGGAGCATGTCGAGGGGCGGTTGGCCTCGTAAAAAGCCGCACCGTTATAGTTGCAAACGACTCTAACTACTCTCTAGCAGCTTAGGCTAGCTAGCCATCAACCACACGTTTCGCACGTGGACAGTGGATCCTGATGGTCATATTACAGTGTGCTAGCGAGGGAACTCCGTCCGGGGGTGAACCGCGAAACAGTACCGGACTCACCAAGTAGCATCCTGTCTTTCGGAGACTGCTTGGTTAAATAAAAGAGAGACTAAACATGTAGCGCCGAGGATGTAGGCTTTCTGGACGCGGGTTCAAGTCCCGCCGCCTCCACCAATTACCGAAAGGGCTTAGCAGCAATGCTAAGCCCTTTTTTCTTTGTCTGCTAGCTCAGTTTAATCCGCTTTATTTTTGTGGTTGGATGAGTTTTATTATCCAATTAGTTAATTCGATACCAACACTTCATTGATACTTATTGCCTAGGCAACATTTACATCGTTAATGCCAATGTCAATCTTCATATTAGACAGTTATGAGTATGATAATATCGCTTTTTGAATATAAGCAACGTCGTGGCGCTTCGCCCACACCCGACCAAGAAGGGAAAAACTGCTTTCCCCTCTTGGATCTCCCCAGCAGCTCCGACAAAGTGTTGATCCTCATAGCGATAATAAAAATCGCCTAACGGCTCAGATGGTACATCCATGTACCCCTGAGCCTGTGCCATCATCCATGATGTCACTACGGCATTTTCATCACGCTATTTCGGACACTTCGGACGGAGGACCATTGAGCCTGCGGGTTAATTTCAAATCGATGAGTTACTATGATTAGAGCTTTACTTTAAAGTATCTTATTTAGACCATATTCAGTTAACAGCTATACAATATTTGACTAAATGGACGAATTTACATTATTAGGAAGATAACTATGCAGATTGAAAACGCTAAAGAATGGCGACAAAAATACCAGCTAAATAGAGACGATAACATAACGATATGGCGATATCTCAGTCTAGAAAAATGGTTATCCATGCTAACTACCCAAAAAATGGTATTTTCAAAATTAGCAGAGTTTTCTGATAGAAATGAAGTTGAATACCTAATTAATATTCTTACAAAAGATAATAAAAAGCAGCTTGGTAAAAGTTTAGTAGACCATATTGCGCATTTAAAACATGATTATTATGCTGTGTGCTGGAATGCTAAAGAAGGTGAATGCCGCTCACTTTGGTATGCATATACTGGGAATGCTAGACTTGGAGTTGCAATACAATCTTCTGTTAAATCATTCTTTCGCAGTGTTGGATTTACGAACCCCTCACCTAGTTGCTACAAAGTAGCTTATGGGGTAATTACAGAAAACCCTGAATATCTGCAGATGAATGAACTTCCACTTTGTTGTAAATCAATAGCCTATGAGAGTGAGAATGAAATAAGGTTCTTACTAAACAATAGTACTGCTAGAACCGATTGGTCTAATATACCAGTTACATCTACAGCACCAGAGCTCCAGCCTCCGGTGATACAATTTGATTGTGACCTCAACATGCTTACAGAAGGATTTATGATTTCTCCTTTTGCTTCTGAGTGGCAAAAAGAAGCCATCCTTGAAACCACAAGAAAACTAGCACCAGAAATCATGGATAGGTATATCAAATCAAGTATTAATGAGCATAATAGCTAGTAGGCTAAAATTTAGTCACGTAACGTGCAAGTGTTAGATTCAGTGTAACTGTCACTTGAGTTACACATTTTTTCCACGTCAAACTTTTCCAAGACTATATAATCAACAACAGCACTTCTAGTCATGCTGTGGCACATAGTCAAATTTATTGACTCTGGTTACATTACTAATAAAAGTAGGCAAAAGCGTCCATAAAAAAATCCTTGCAGGCATTGCTGCCTGCGGGGATTTTTTGTTAATCAGCCACAAGCTGATTAATGGTCACTTATAACGACTAGTTCAATCGTTATTAGCTTTGTTTTTTAACAAACTTCGATTTCAGCATCATTTGGCCATTGCCATCAACTTTACAATCGATGTCGTGGTCGCCGTCGACAAAGTGGTTGATCACTGCTTTAGTGCCAACTTTAAGGACGAGTGATGAACCTTTTACTTTAAGGTCTTTGATTAAGGTGACTTTGTCGCCTTCTGCTAATAAATTGCCGTTGGCATCTTTTAAAATGATGGCGTCTGGATCAACCACTTCTTCATTTGGGTTCCATTCATTGGCGCATTCTGGGCAAATTAACAATGTGCCGTCTGAATAAGCGTACGGAGACTCACATTTTGGGCATGGCGGAATTACATCACTCATATCTTTACTCTCTGTGTTCTTGGCAGTTGTCGAACAAATAAATTGCGCTAATACGCAGTTCGACCGGCTTTATCGATTGGCGTGAGATAGAAAGGTATCTACCCTGCCGAATATTGTAATAACATTATAATGCTATTATCACGAATTGACTACCCTAGGGTGGTAAACCAGTTGATCCACTGGCCCGCTAATGTAACGGCTAGCGTAACGACTAACGTAGCAATTTGCATAGCCACTAGGTGACTAATAGTGTCACCAATAGCCTAACAATAGGCGAATAGAAGCTTAGCTTTTTACCTGTGGATTAGGGCGACTTTGATTGTCACCAAAACTCACATCATGCTTTTCGAGGTATTCTCGAATAAGCTGACGGGTGACTTGTGATGGGGTGAGATCTTGAGCAGCACACAGTTGTTCAAATGCCTGCTTTTTTAGCGGGTCCATTAATACAGTAAAACGTGCAGTTTTATTTTCCACAGTGGGCTAGCCTTCCATTACGACATGATAATTTGATTATAATGCAGTGTGTAGCTAAAGACCATATTCTGTATTTTTTATTCGCCGTAGTATTAGTGCTAGCCTTTCACTCGAACTATTCACTCAGGCCATTAAATAGAGCTATTCACTCGAGCTAAACAACTAGGCTGGTTAAACCTAATAATACCTTAGCCCTAGTGTGTTTATCTGTTAAGCAATGCTCGCTAAACGTGGTAACAGCGCTTTAAAACTCGGTCTTGTTGATGAACTATGCTGCAAGCAATCTTGCACTAACTGGCGCAACATTGCCGCTTGTGGTGTGTCTGGGTTATCGATGAGGTTTAGCATGTCATCGACCAAATAACCAAACGCCCTAACCTCAATCGCTTGCATTAATTGCAAATTCTGTGGGGTAAACTGCTTTAAATTTGAGGCGGCGCCAAAATCACCAAACAGCACGTTATCTTGGGTATTTATCATGATGTTGTGGGCATAAATATCACCATGGCTAATTCCATTTTGATGCAAATGAGCCAAAATATCAGCCATTTGACTGGCAATATGAGTAATGCGCGCCCAGGTAAATAACGTCTGTGGTTCAAAGGTGTCGCGACTACAAGTTTGCAACGACGGCGGTAAGCCTAAATTGCCGTAGCTTGGCGGAATAAGTTGCATCACTAAACCCAGTTGCTCTGGTTGATTAATCTGTGCCACCACATTAATCAAATTAGGGTGCTCACCAGCGGTTAAGCAACAATCAAGCTCATCTGCTGGGTAACCATCACTGGTCACCATGCCCTTAAACAACTTAATTGCGACATCAGCGTCGCTGCTAAAGCTTGCCTCAACTGAGCTTTCGGTATGGTGAGTTGCTTGATAAATTAATCCAGATGCGCCCTGCCCGAGTAATTGGCCTAACGTAAACTGGGTTAATGGCACGATAGGTACGCGAGTATTATCGCAATGTTCTACATGACTAAACGCGTTACCTGCAAAAGCCAACCAGGCTAAGTTAGGTAGCTCAAATAACCAATGTGGTAAGGCGGTTAGCTGGTTAGCCGATAAACGGATAAGAGCCAATTGATGACAATTAGCCATGCTATTAGGCAGTGCGGTTAATCGGTTACCCGCTAACGCGAGTTTTTCCAGACGATGACACTGGCCTAAACTGTCTGGCAATTGCTCAATGTGGTTATCGGTTAATATTAACCAACGGGTTTGCTTTGGAATGGATGCTTCGGGTACGGTGCGAATTTGATTGGCTTTAAAACCTATCATTTCGAGCTTTGGACACTGGCCTAATACCGCTGGTAGATGTTCAAATAGGTTATTCGACACAAACAAGATTTTGAGTTGATGCAAGTCGGCAAAGTTATCGGGCAATGACGATAATTGGTTATTGCTAAGATCGAGTACTTCTAGAGTATCGGCTAACTCAAACAGTTTTACAGGAAACTCCGTCAGTTGTTCTGCGATACTGACCCGTTGATAACCTAGTAATAAACCATCATTTAATTGCTGCAGTGTTTGCATCATGTTTCTCTTTGCCGAAAAATATCGACATAGTAATCGACATAGCAATAGACTGCACCCACTGAGACAAATTTCTACCCAAAAAAAGACCACAGCAAAAGCTGTGGCCAAGACGGATGCTAAAAAACACAAATTGGGGTTGATAGTTTTAGCGCCATTTCTAGCATAGAAAATACTGCTTAGAAATGGATTCCTACAAACTACGTTTTACTAACCTCTGCTGAAGTGAGTAACGTAAAACAACAAACAAGCTTAAATCAATTCCGTTAACATGCTGTCGGCGTATGCCACTAATTCGCCGCCATCACGCACTTTTGCCACATAATCTGGATTGGCAATAAATGGACGACCAATAGCCAACAAGTCAAACTTGTTGTCACTAATGGCTGCACTGCCTGTTTCGGCGGTGTAACTACCCACACCCACTAAGGTGCCAGTGTAAACACTGCGCAGGTAGGCCGATATGCTGCCACCTAAGTAATCAAACTGCATTGAGTCGTCAAAAATACCGCCATGTAAAAATGCTAAATTGCGTTTAGCTAACTCAGGCACTAAATAGTCAAACACAGCACGGTCGCGTGGATCGGCGGCCATATTGAAATACGCACCAGGAGAAACGCGAATAGCGGTGCGATCTGCGCCAATTCTGGCAACAATAGCGTCAACCACTTCTAAAGCAAAACGTGACATATTTTCAGGGGTTTGGCCGTATTCGTCTTCACGACGGTTACTGTCATGATGTAAGAACTGGTCAATTAAATAACCATTAGCACCATGAATTTCGACGCCATCAAATCCAGCATCAATCGCATTTACAGCGGCTTGAGCATAATCAACCACTAACTGCTTAATATCATCTAATGTGGCAGCCTTTGGCGTTTGGTAAACCAATTCGCGCATTCTAGGCACAGTACCTTCTACAGCCTGTGCAGATGCAGATAACACGTCGCCACCATCAAAAAAGTGTGGGTGTGCTACGCGGCCAGTGTGCCAAAGCTGAGCAAAAATTTTGCCGTCATTTTTGTGTACCGCATCGGTCACTACGCGCCAGCCGTCAATTTGAGCTGGAGTAAATAAACCCGGCGTATTTGGGTAGCCTTGTGCATCTGGACGAATAATTGTCGCTTCACTGATAATCAAACCCGCTTCAGCACGGCGAGCATAATAGTCTGCAATAGCTTGAGTAGGAACAAGATCATCATCCGCCATACAACGCGTTAATGGTGCCATTAAAATCTTGTTTGATAATGTTAGGGTGTCATTGAGTTTGTATGGTGTAAATAAACTTGCCGTCATGTGACGATCTCCTTTCTTGAATATACATTCAAGATTAATCTTAATTGAATATACATTCAAGTAATTTTTGAATAATTGACCAAATTTAGTTAGACTCGAGCGTTATGAGTTATCACGCTTTGTTGTTGACCAGAAGTGACCCCCTGATATGAGACACGCTGAATTTAATAGAGACACGGTTTTACGTGCTGCCATGAGCACCTTTTTAGTGAATGGATACGCTAAAACCAGCATGCAAGATCTCACCAAAGCAACGGGGCTTCATCCGGGGTCAATTTACTGTGCTTTTGACAATAAGAAAGGCTTGTATGTTGCCGCTATTGAACAGTACCAGCAGGATCGGAACGAACAGTTTCAGTTATTGTTTGCCAATGACCGTTCAGCAGTAGACAACTTAGGCGCTTATTTAGCCTTAATCGTACAGGAATGTTTAAGTTGTGATGCTACCCAGGCCTGTTTACTGACAAAGTCACTCAGTGAGATGGGCGATCAAGATGAGCAAATAAAACAAATGACTTGCCAGTTTTTGCAACTATGGCAGCAGTCATTGGCTGGGGTGTTCGATACAGCAAAAGTGCAGAAGCTGATAGCACAAGACTGTGACAGCCAATTTTTAGCGCAGTATTTAGTGATGGGCATTTACGGTTTACGAACGGTGGCTCACACCCAGCCTAATGAGCAAGTATTACAACCTTTAGCGGACAAACTGTTAGCAGATTTATTACGCTGCGAGCATGTAGATTAGCACAGCAAATTAGAGCAACTAATTCAGTTAATTAGAGCGGCTAGCTCATGCGAGAAAGGCAACACATGCTAAAAATCACAAAAAAAAGACACTTCACGTGTCTTTTTTGTTACTTAAAATTCATTTAATTGTCTATTTTGCTCATAACTCGTTGCGAATAAACACGTTCACCTAATGAGTTCAGTATTTTGCACTCGCCTTCTAATACCGCAATAATAGATTTACCTCGACGAAATGATGCAGGGATCATAACACGTCCAGTTTGGCTGATTTGCAGATCGGTCAACACAGAATTATGCATTTCTAGACCAACAGGGGCCTCGTAATACAAAATAGTCACCGTCGCGTTTGACGCTTGACCTTCAGCAGATTCAGATTTCATATTCGGACTCTCATTTCTAACATAATGATTAAGTGTAGAAATGATATTGATCATCTAACTCATCAATACATCTCAGGGTAAAAGGATGAAACAATGAACTTTCAATATTGAGTTCACCCAATAGAGAAGCCCTTTCTCTTATTTTTATATTTTGGCTTTAAACAATAATACACTATTAAATTGTATTATTTATTGAAGGCTCTTAATACATAAACTTAACACATCTGATGTGTAAATATGAATACTTATGTACTGTAAATGCGAAGCGAAAGTGCTTTCTTTGGCAGTATTTACAATGTAAACAAGCCTTTTAAAATTCATTTAGGTATGCAGAATAGGCTAACGTAATTATAGTAAAAGGTTTCAAATTGGTACCTAAATCGTTCTTATTATTTTACACACAACACGAATTTTCGTGGCAATAGCAGGTCTGTTATAAGTGAATGAAACCTAGTGAGTAGTACAAATGACTGTTTGATAACCTTTTATTATTCTGTGTAAAGGTTATTTATGCAAAATTTAGAAGCAGCACCTAAACACCACAACATATTCCTGCTAGAATCGATGACAATTTTTAGCCTTAAACATTTAATAAAACGAGATTAAGATGGGCAGAGCATATCAAAATAAAAAAGAGTCCATGGCGAAAACCGCTGGCCAAAAGACACGTATTTACTCACGTTACGGTAAAGAGATTTATATTTGTGCCAAAGGTGGCGTTGACCCAGATGGCAACCTAGCACTACGTAGCATGATTGCCCGCGCGAAGAAGGATCAAGTTCCAGCACACGTTATTGAACGTGCTATTGAAAAAGCTCGTGGTGGTGGTGGTGAAGATTATGATACCGCACGCTATGAAGGTTTTGGTCCTGGCGGCTGCATGGTGATTGTTGACTGCTTAACAGACAACGGTAACCGTACCTTTACTCAGGTTCGCCAAGCATTTGTTAAAAATGACGCCAAGTTAGGCAGCCCTGGCACTGTTGGTCATATGTTCGAACATCAAGCAGTATTTGTGTTTGAAGGCGAAGACGATGAAGCCATTCTTGAATTGCTTATGATGGCTGACGTTGACGTTGCCGATGTAGAGCTAGAAGATGGCATCATCAGTGTATTTGCGCCAGTATCTGAGTTTAACAATGCCCGTACAGTGCTAACGGAAGCCTTTCCAGAGATTGACTTTAAGGTAGAGAATTTAGCCTTTGTGCCACAAACCATGACTGAACTTACTGGTGAAGATATTGAAAGTTTTGAAAAGTTCTTGGCAGCTCTTGATGATTGTGATGACGTACAAAACGTTTACCACAATGCAGAAATTAGCGACGAAGAATAACTCAAACTAAGTCAGTTAAAGCGTTCTAAGCCCAAGAGCTAGAACGCTTTTCGGCTATTTTCCATAGCCGCTATAAACCTTCAAAAAAAAGTTACCCGTATAAATTCAAAACACTTTCATCTTTTTAGCGGGTTTTGAGCACAATACTTCTGATATCTGTCACTGCTTTATAAGCTTAGCACTCGCTTTATTGCCAGTAGCACTTAAAAAACTGACACTTTAGATGCAACAGTTTTGTTTACAGATTATTCACACATATTTTTGGCTATTATTCCATCCATCACATCAATTACCTGTTGGCATGTCACTGCATTGGCAGCATCAGGGGGTGCAACGGTAAATTGACCAATATCATTATCAAAATATTGACCTGACACATCAGTAAAGGCTTCAGACAATGCCGCTTTAATTAAAATATCTGCACCAATTTTGATGCAGTATTTGATACCCCCAGAAATTCCCCATAAAACAGCGGATAAACCCATCACGCTTTCCGTGATTAAATTAGCATAATCATCAAGCGGAAATGACGAATACTATGTTGAAGCTAAAAGCGATAACGTAGAGGCTTTAAAGCATAACAATCAACAACTAATGTATTGATGCTTTGATGCTTTGATGCGCTTAGCTTTTTAGCAATGCAGCGTTCTAGCAAGTGGAAGCCAGTTTGAGTTGCTAGATTGTTATGACGGGACAAGATTAGTTTTTATGATATTTTAACAAAAAACGCAGCCTAAGCTGCGTTTTGGGGGATCGTTAAATAAACGACTGTGATTAACGTAAGTCCATTTCTTGAACTTTTTCGTAAGCGATTTCAGGAGCAGTTACATCTGGTTTGTCATGTAGATCTGCTTTTAACTGGCCTTTACGATGCTTTAGTGCCGCATCTAATTTTTTAGCAGCGCTCGAAATAGCAGGATACATGACTAAGTCAGTACCTTTAGCAGCAATGCGAGTTCCTTCATAGTTAGTTCTGATTTCAACATCATATTCACCATGCTCTTTTGCAATGATGATATCTAGCGAGATAAGCGTCGGGAAATGGCTAGCTATTTTAGCGAATTTTTCATCTACGTGTTGTTTGACAGTATCAGTAACATCAACATGGTGACCAGAAAGATTTATTTTCATAGATTGTCCTTAAAAGAATTTACTTGCCAAAATTATAGCGTATTACAACTGCATGCTGACATAAATAGTGTGTTTGTACAAATGCAGGCAGACATATTTAGACATGGGGCATGTGCTTTATATCACAAGTACTCAAACCTATAATGTGTTTTATATCTGTTTGTATACTTTAACAGCAATACCATTAATAAACGTGTATGGGGTATATCTAATTGACCTAACCCTTACATTGATTAAACATCAGATTACTGATTAAGTATAGACACAATTTAGACCCAAAGGTTGCAACTTTTGTGTTGTTAACACAAGTGATGGTAAACCAATCAATTAACCGCTAAAAGCAGTTAATTTATAAGCAATTATATATTTTTTATTTTTTAGACTTTCGTAAATGAAGTCAAATTAATCATTAAAAGGAACGAACATGGCTATTAATCAACTCCAAATTGACATTGTTTCAGACGTTATGTGTCCATGGTGCATTGTCGGATACCGTCGACTTGAACAAGCATTGAGCCAATTTGACGATTTAGACGTTAAATTGCAATGGCATCCGTTTGAGCTAAACCCATCAATGGGTCCAGAAGGCCAGCATTTAGGCGAACACATTGCAGAAAAGTACGGTTCAACACCGGAGCAAAGCGCACAAAACCGTCAGCGATTAACCCAAATGGGTGCCGATTTAGGCTTTGAGTTTAACTTTTCTGACGCATCACGAATTTATAATACCCTATTGGCCCACCAGCTTCTGTATTGGGCTGCGGAGTCTGGTAAGCAAACTGAATTGAAACTGGCGTTATTCAGCAGCTACTTTACTGATCAGAAAAACCCAGATGACATTGAAGTCTTAATTGAAGCGGCGATGCAAGTCGGCTTAGATGCTGATGAAGCTCGTGCTGTACTCACTGACAAACGTTTTGAAGCTGCGGTAAAAGAGGAAGAGCAACTGTGGATCAGCCGCGGGATTCAAGCTGTACCTGCCATAGTATTTAATCAACAATATTTGGTCTCTGGCGCACAAGATCCCGATACTATTGCTGAGTTGATTACCAAACTGCTCGCTGAAGCAGCTTAAGGTTTACATTATCTGTACTGAAGGCATGGTCTCAGTAAGTTTAAATGGCAATATTTTACTTATATCAAACTGATTTATCGCTGGGTTAATCAAGCTGAGCCACCGTTTATAATAGGTTTATGGCAAATCAACACCACAACCTTAGCTTAGTAACCCGTGTTAACGTTACTTCGCCTCTACTTGAAATGACAGGCTTGGTATAGACTCATTTATAGTGATGACACTATCACTAATCCAGCCAGAAATTAGCCACAAAAACCAGCACAAGTTGGTTTTTTATTGAGGTATAAAAACGTGTTTGCTCTGGCTTCAGTTTTCGATATTCGTTTTGAAATGTCAAACCGAACAGCTAGGTTATCTGTAGTGAATAAGTGACATCCTTATATACATTTATTCGACCGAGTCCATGGACATTCAGCTGTGCTTAGTGTTGAATCAATAGAAGTGAACGCGGCGCTAGATTGAACTATTATCGTGTATCAAGCGACATTTGAATAACCGTGAAAATATCAAAATACCACTTTTATGTGGTTTGGGGAGTACAAAATGAGCTTTAAATTAACGGTAAATTGGCAGTCTTCACCGAGTGAAGAAGGTGAATTTAATCGCGACCATGAGGTTAAGTTTGGCACAGGACAAACGATTCAAGCGTCATCTGCGCCAGAATACAAAGGCAATGCAGATAAAGTGAATCCAGAAGAAAGCTTACTTGCTGCTTTGTCCTCATGCCACATGTTGACCTTTCTAGCGATTGCCCATTTAAAGCGACTGCCTGTAGCGAGTTATATTGATAATGCCACTGCTGATTTAGGTAAAAATGATGCGGGTAAAGTGGCCGTGGTTAAGATGACATTAGCGCCTAAAGTGACGTTTGCAGAAGGGATTACCGTTGACGAACAAACGTTAGCGAAGATACATGAAAAAGCCCATGCCAATTGCTTTATTGCTAACTCATTAGCTTGTGAAGTTGACATAAAACACTAGGCTTTATTTGATTATAACTAGTTCATCTACCTAGTTAATCTACCTAGTTAAAAAAAGCCCTCTTAGCATTACGCTAAGAGGGCTATTTTTTACTGTATCACTTAACCAATTTAAGACTATTTGGCTCTTATGTCAGCGGCTTTACCTGTTTTTGGCATTGGCAGGCCTTGTAATGGCGCAATAGGTTGTTGTACTAGTTCATCTTTTAAATAACTGATTGCAGCGTCAAGTTGTGCATCCTTACCGCTAAAGGTAGCATAAGGTAAGTTATCTACTTCAATGTCTGGCTCAACCCCGTGACCTTCAACAACCCAACGCCCATCGATGGCATATTGTGGGTATTCTGCCACTCGTGCCATGCCTTTGTCGGTCACCGAATTTCGACCCGATAACCACACTCCAGCGCCCGCTGTTTGCTTACCGATAATAGGCGCTATATTAAGCGCTCTAATTCCAGCTGAAAAAGTCTCACCATCTGAATAGGTCATTTGATCGGCTAATATCACTAAATGGCCTCTAAAGGTTTGCTGCATGTTTGCATTAGTGCTGCCATGGGTTGGCTGCCAAAATGCCCACGCACGGCGTAACAGTTTTTCGATAATCCAGCTGTCGATATTGCCACCACGATTGCGGCGAACGTCGATAATTAGACCATCTTTGTCGTAATTAGTATAAAACTCGCGAGCAAAGCTTTCGACATCACCGCTGCCCATGGCATACAAATGCAAATAACCAATATTACCTTTAGAGGCTTTGGCTACTTTGTCGCCATTATGTTCAACCCAATCAAGGTAGCGTAGCTTGGTATCGGTACCAATATCATGGGGAGTCACTATGGTATTGATTGCCGATTTACCACGTACTAGCCCCAACAACACTTGCTTATTACCTTGGTTACGAAGCAATTGAGTCACATCAGCAATATTAGTAACTTTTTTGCCATTGATGCTCGCAATCACATCACCTTCTTTCGCATCAACTTCTATGCGTGCCAGTGGTGAGGCCGATAAAGGCAACTCAGGGTCGGTTTGATAAATATGGCTTATCACCACACCTTTGTCGGTTTGTGTCAGCCTGCCACCTAATGCGGCGGCTTTGGCTGCATAGGCATCTTGGGCAATATCGCCACCGCGTACTTGTGAATGTAATGAGTTCAGTTCACCCATCATTTGGGTGAAAATATCATTCAGCTCATTACGATCGGTCAGTCTGTCTACCAAAGGTTGATATTTAGCTTTAGCGGCTTGCCAATCTACGCCGCGCATTTTTGGATCAAAAAATGAATCGCGATGCATCAACCACGCATCTTCAAAAATTTGTTGCCATTCTTGCTGCGGCGAAATACTTAATTGCCATTGGTCGGTGCTGACTTTGGCGCGCGATACATCGCTGGGAAGTTTGTCGCCGGCATCGACAATCATAAGGCTTTTAGGATCAGACTGTTTGCGCAGCATGATTTTACTGCCATCTTTTGATAACGAATATTGGTCGACATCTTCGCTGAAGGTGTCGACTTTAATATTGAGCGGGTCAAACTTAATCAGTTTTAGCTCGCTTTTATCTTGGCTGCCATCTAATAAATACAGCTTATCTTTGGTTGCGGTTAAGCTATTGTAATTACCTGCATCAACTGGCACTTGCCATAAGCGTTGGTTTAATCCGTCCCACTCTACTTTGACTTTTGCTGGGGTGTCTTGGTCTTTACTGTCAGCTTTTTTTGCGTCTTTGTTAACGGTAAGCTCGGTTGGTTTGGCAAACGGAAAAGACGCTTTAGCATCTAACGCTAAGGCAAATACTTGGGTGCGCTTGTCAAAAATCGGCCCCATGTTACGGTCGCCCCAAGGCGAACCAGGGTTGGCTTTAAATTCGCGGTTAGACAAGAAATATAACCATTTACCGTCGTGGCTAAAACTAGGTGAAAATGACTCGTATTTGTCTGTGGTCAGGGTTTGTGATTTGGATTCGTTAATGGAATACAACACAATTTGCGGACGTTGCTTGCCAATTTCAGCCTTGGTTAGCGCAATAAATTGACTGTCGCCAGACCATTTTATGTCTTGGTAAGGGCCTAAACCCTCGCCGTTTTTAATGATTTTTTGGTTATTGTTGCGGGTTAAATCGAGTAACCACACATTACCCATGTAATCGTCATGCACTAAATAACGGCCATTTGGTGATAACGACAAACTGGTGCGTAAGGTGTTGCCATCTTTAGTGAGCTGTTTAGCACCAGCAGAACCGTCTGCTGGATACTGCCAGATTTCTTGTTCACCAGATTCATCGCTAATGCCATAGACCCATTTGCCGTCATCACTTAATAGTGCATCGCGAACACGACTATCGGCGGGTGAGTCTATTTGCACTAAACGGCGACCGTCGTTGCTGGCAATGGCCACATGGCTACGGGCGGTAATAACCACGTTATCGCCTTGATGAGAAAATACTGTCGAGGTGGCGTAATCCATTGGGTCGTTAACCCACTGTTCGCGGCGATGAGTAAAGTCGCTGGTAAGCTCGATGGCTACTGTTGATTCTGCAAGATCGGCTAGATTAAGTAACTTAATGTCGGCGCCCTGCTGAAACACAATACGGCCATTATTAAGCTGGGCGTCACGCACTTGCCAGTCGGTATATTGAGTATGTTGTTTAATGTCTTTGCCATCTTCGGTCATTGACCAAATGTTGTCATTACCAGATTGATCACTGACAAAGTAAACACGTTGGTTCCATAACATCGGCTGTTTAACTGAACCTTCGTGGGCGCCTGTTAACTGTTGCGCTTCTTGTTTACTGCCTAACTTATAACGCCAAATTTCGCCTTTAGCGCCGCCGCGATACACTTTGACATTGTCGCCACTGACCTGCAGACCAAACTGAGTAAAATAAACATACTCACCTTTATCATCGATGGTACCTTCTACTGCATCTGCTAACGGTAAATCAGTGATAGTTAAGGTTTGTGGATCAACGGTTTTAAGCACCCAAAAATTAGCTGGGCCAAAGGCGTTGTCGGTTGAATACAATATTTCGCCAGATGCCGTCCAACCTTGCAGACGAACTCGGCTGTTTTCAAAGCTCACCCGTTTAGCCACGCCTCCTTGAATAGGCATCATATATACTTCGGTTGCGCCTTCATAATTGGCCGTATACGCCACCCATTTACCGTCTTTAGAAATGGTTGCGTCTAGCTCTTCTGCTGCCAAACTGGTTAAGCGACTGGCTTTAGTTTGGTTAAGCTGCGTGGTCCACAAATCACCTTCGGCAGTAAACACTAAGGTTTGATCATTTAAGGCTGGGGCACGGTAATAACCTTGATTTGAAGCATTAGCGAATATCATTGATGAGCACGCTAAAGTGCCTAAAGCCAACATACAGTGTGTAACGGAGCGGCGAAGTTTCATGAAGATGAGCTTCCTTATAAAGTCGATAATTCGAAATGACGCGTTATCGAGTAGGCTATTTTTATTGATTCATTCACGTTATCAGAGTTATGCCAACTTTTGCAGTACAAAAATGTAACGAACCTCTACAGGGAACAAAAAAAACGGCTAAGCAGTCATTGCTTAGCCGTTAGTATTTTACCGTCTTAGTGTTCTGGTATTTTGCTTACTGCGAAGTCAGTTGCAGTACAATTTTATGGTATTGCTCATAAAGTGGATGAGACGGATCTGATAGCTCAGGGAAGCGTTGATCGATGGTGATCATATAACGCTCAGCCTGGATCAGCTTATTGTCGGCCATTAATACTTTTAAACGAGCCAAAGCAACATCAGCAGTATCTAACTCAATGTCACCTTTTAACGAACCATTAAATGACTGTTTCACTTGTTGCACCTCCTTGTCATGGCTACGTGATTGCAGCTCTAATGCTTTCTTTTGTGCTTCTGCATTTACTTTGGCAGGTGCTGGCGCGGCACTCATTACCGCGGACGATGTATCTGCCATTGGTGATTCTACTGATCCGTTGTTATCAGATGCTTCACTGATTGCATCGCGATGAACACGTTCGCTATTCATTTGCGCAGAACTCATCGATAGTCCCTGTACGGCAATTGATTCTGCTGCGGTGGCATCTTCGGCTGGTGATAGGGCTTCCATCGAGTCAACAAGTGTAGATTGATTCAATTTAGGGTCGACCTGCTTAAATGATGACTGCTGAGCAGGTACGCTTTGCTCCGAGTCTGTGCCAAGGTGTTTTTGTAAACTTGGATTTAATATAAATAATCCTGCCACCAGCAACACTGAGGCTGCACTAGAGAACGCCCACACATTGCGTTGCCACATTGATTTTGGGGGTGAACTGGCTTTAGTCGATACAGTAGCACCCGAACGAGCCTTGGCTAATATGGCTTTATCAAGTTCAGCTGAAGGTTGCTCTAACGATTGTTGATGGTACGCATCTTTAATTTCGGTTTGTAATGCAGTGAACTCTGCATCATGTTCTTGTTGCTGACTCATAATGCGGCCTCCTGATTTTGATTTGCAATACATTGCTTAATACTTTGATAAGCATAACGAATACGACTTTTAGTTGCTTCTAAAGTGACGTTGGCAATATCGCTTATCATGGCAGCAGTCATGCCCATTTCGATATTGAGTAAAAAAGCTTCTTTTTGCACTGGAGGAAGCTTAGCAATGCAGCCTTTCATCATGTCGACTTGTTGCTGTTGCTGTACTTGTGGCTCGGGCGAAGCTTGATCATCGGCTTGAAGGCTAT
The DNA here is from genome assembly GCF_014164505.1 of Shewanella sp. SG41-4. GTDB lineage: Bacteria > Pseudomonadota > Gammaproteobacteria > Enterobacterales > Shewanellaceae > Shewanella. The sequence goes on from NZ_JACJFI010000021.1 coordinate 16,944, forward strand.
CCATTGTTTGGTCTTCACCAAGCGGGGTCACTTTATCCAGTGGCTTAACCGCACGTACATGGTCAATCAATAAATTATGGGCAATTTTATATAACCAAGTGGTGAATTTAGCCGTGACTTGATATTGCTTCGCCGCATTAATCACCTTACCCCAAGTGTCTTGATACAAATCTTCGGCTAGCTGCTGGTCATGTAATTGACGTACAAAGTATCGGTACAAAGGGCCTTTGTGTTTAAGGTATAAGGCTTCGAACGCGCGTACGTCACCAGCTTGGTAGTCGAGCATCAGTTGCTCGTCACTTCCCACTTGGGGAATTAACGACTCATCCTTAGGGTTTATTGATGTTTGCACCATTTTATCCTTTTTGTGACGCATTTATTGGCTAACCCAACGAGTATCTGGCTCAGTCATCATAACCTGTCCGTCAAGTACACTTGCGGTTTTTAGCATTTGCAAAAACTCATGGCGATAGCCAAATCGGTCTTGACCCATTGCGGTTTCGGCAAGTGTAATTAACTTAGCATAATCAGTATCGTGGACATAATCATTCTGATTTAGTAGCTGGCCAAACCCAGCGACTGCAGCTGCAAACCTAAAATCATCGCTAGCTTGATGCAAATGAGTCAGTTGCTGATCGCGGCTAATGGGATAAGACAGCAATTGACTGTCTTGCTTGCCAATCGCTTTGTAACGCAGCTTTAAATAAGCCACTTCATTTGCTGAACTCAATTGTCCATTACGACGCTGATTATTGTGTTTTGCACCACTGACCGGCTCAGACTGGCTTTGACCATAACGCAGCGGATCAACTAAGCGATTATGACTGTCGTTATAACGAATTTCGTATAGCGCAGTCACGGTATGACCCGCACCAATTTCGCCAGCATCAATGGCGTCGTTATTAAAATCGCTACGATTTAACAACCGATTTTCGTACCCAATAAGTCGATACTCAGATACCACTGTTGGGCTAAATTCAATTTGCACTTTAACATCGTGTGCAATGGTTAACAGTGTGGCACTAAGTTGATCAACCAGCACTTTTCGTGCTTCATTTAAGGTATCGATAAAGGCATATTGTCCGTTAGCTTTATTGGATAATTGTTCCAACAAATGGTCGTTATAACTAGCAGCATCGGAACCCAGACCAAAGCCAAGCGTTAATAAGCCAATACCACTTTTACTTTGACTGGCAACAAAATCAACTAATTGCTGATGGTCTGTCATCCCCAGATTAAAGTCACCGTCGGTGGCTAATATGACTCGGTTACTGCCGTTTTCGATAAAGTGCTTTTGCGCTAATTGATACGCCAGTTGAATACCTTGGCTACCGTTAGTGCCACCTTGGGCGTTTAACTGGCTAAGTGCTACTTTAATGGCGGTAAAGTCATTACCTGCAACACCGTCAAGCACCACGCCGCTGGCACCGGCGTACACTACAATTGATACTTTATCTTGCGCCGATAATTGCTGACTCAGCATCAGCATGGCTTGTTTCAATAGTGGCAGCTTATCGGCAGACGACATAGAGCCTGACACATCAAGCAGTAACACCAAATTACTCGCACCAAGCTGATCGGGCGCAATATCAAAGCCTTTAATACCAATGCGCAGTAATTGAGTATCAACATTGTACGGTGATGGTGCTAATTCAGTATTAACGCTAAAGGGTTGCTCAGTGGTTGTCGGTGCTGGGTAGTCATAACTAAAGTAGTTAACTAACTCCTCAACCCTAACGGTATTCTTAGTCGGCAGTTGGCCTTGATTAATTAATCTGCGCGTAGTGCTGTAACTGCCAGTATCAACATCAATTGAAAACGTCGATACCGGTGTTTCAGCAGCCACCATATTGCCGTTTTGCACTACCGATTCAAGCTTATCACTAACAGTTGGTGCTAAAGATAAGTTGCCATCGCTTACGCTAACATGCTGAGGACTCAAAATATGAGGCTGCATTGACGATGTCATGACTTTAGCGCTGCGATACTGCCCCGCTGATCCCTTGTATAAACCAGCCTGTTGCTCAGACGTTATCACCAAGCCTGCTACCTCATGTAACTCGTGACGCGCTTGTGCAGATGAATCAGCTTCACTCGCAGATTGAATTTTAGAAGTGGACTGAATTGTAGAAATAGATTGTGGCTGACTTTGTTTCACACTGTCTTTGGATTCTTTCGCACAACCACTGACAATAATCACGCTAATGATTATGGCTAATGCACTGCGAGTGAATTGCTTATGGACATCGTTCATGTTTTTTTCCTCATCTATCGACTGATTATTCATTTTTCGTTACGTCAACAAAGTGACCTTGCATACAGCTAATAACGAGCGCGATGAGCAAAAGGGTTATTGATATAAAATGTTTTTAAGTAGTTTTCGTATTTAGAAACTGAGTGTTAGCCTCAAGAAACACTGAAATGAAGCCAACAGAGCACGGCTTATGCTATTATCTAGCCCCTTTTTTATCGCCTTAATATTGACGTTAATTGCTGCAGTATCCTGTAGAGAAAATTATCTAAATATACTAATAGAATAAGTACGTTAAGGAGTTAACATGCAAGCCCTAGTTGCTGTTGTAATGGGTTCTAAAAGTGATTGGCCTACAATGGAAGCCGCCGCTGAAATTATGGATAAGTTACAAGTGCCTTACCATGTTGAAGTCGTTTCAGCTCACAGAACACCAGACAAGCTAATGGAATTTGCAAGTTCTGCTGCAGATAAAGGCTATAAAGTCATTATTGGTGGCGCAGGCGGAGCAGCCCATTTACCAGGCATGATCGCCTCCAAAACTCGTTTGCCTGTATTGGGTGTCCCAGTACAAAGCAAGGCGCTATCTGGCATGGACAGTCTATTGTCTATTGTACAAATGCCTAAAGGAATTGCCGTTGGCACCTTGGCTATCGGTACCGCTGGCGCGTTTAACGCAGGTTTATTAGCTAGCCAAATTTTGGCGCTTAGCGATGCTGCTTTGGCTGAGCGTTTAGAAGCATTTCGTGATGAGCAAACCCGCTCGATCCTTGATAATCCCGATCCGAGAGAAGACTAATGACTTTGCCAAAAAATCTTTGGGTATTGGGTGACGGTCAATTAGGTGCGATGCTTAAGCATGCTGGTCAGCCACTGGGTATTAATGTGCGCCCAGTTGATATTATGACGCCATCAGATGTTAAATTACCGCTAGAAGCTGACGACATCATTACCGCTGAACGCGAGCAATGGCCAGAGTCGCAGTTAAGTTTACAACTCAGCCAACACCCACACTTTATTAATGGTCCAGTGTTTGGCCGTTTAGCGGATCGTTTTAGCCAAAAAAGTCTGCTCGATGAATTAGTGGTCGCCACATCACCCTGGCAATTAGTCGATGACAATACCAGCACTGAAGCGTTACATAAGGCTTATGGTGAACGGGTATTGTTAAAACGTCGCACCGGTGGTTATGACGGTAAAGGTCAACACTGGCTTAAACAGGCTGAAGCAACAACCATCCCTGCCGATTGGCGCAACGAAGCCATTGCAGAACAAGCGATTAACTTCGATGAAGAAGTGTCGTTAGTCGGCGTGCGCACCCAAGATGGTCGCTGTTTGTTCTATCCACTCACACTTAATTTGCATCAAGACGGTATTTTAATGGCCTCTATCGCGCCATTAAGCCGCTTAGCGTCTTTACAAGCAGAAGCGGAAGACATGCTAAGCAAGGTCATGCATGGCCTTGAATACGTGGGTGTGATGGCAATGGAGTGTTTCCGAGTAGGTGAACACTTAATGGTGAACGAGTTAGCACCACGCGTGCATAACTCGGGCCATTGGACTCAAGCAGGTTGTCACATAAACCAGTTTGAATTGCATTTGCGTGCTTTATGCAATTTACCTTTGCATCAGCCACAAGTGAATTTCCAATGTGTGATGGTGAATCTAATTGGTGTTGATAAAGACGACCGTTGGTTAAGCCTGCCAAATGCTGAACTGTTTTGGTACAACAAAGAGGTTCGTGTTGGCCGTAAAGTGGGTCACTTAAATCTGTCTGTGCATAATAAAGCCATGTTAGATGACAGTATTAGCCAATTAAAAACTTGGATGCCACAGCAATATCAAGCACCATTAGATTGGATTTTGGCAGAGTTTGCTTAATAGCTTGGCTAAACAGGCTGGTTAAATTAGTTTGTAAAATCAATTAAACAAGTCATCAATCTGTTTATTAGGACATAACCTAAAGACACACGAAAAAAGGAGCCTAGGCTCCTTTTTTGTTATTGATTTTTTGTTATTGAATACTTTTTTGTAATTGAATACTTTCTTGTCATTGAAGAGCTAGGGCTTTCGCTTAAAAAACGCTAACCACACAAATGTGTTCGCAGTAGTCAGTAAGCCGCAACACAAAGTGACTTATGCTTAGGCTTAATCAAAAAATAATCGCCATAACCAAGACGAATCTAAATCATCTTTGCATTGAGTGTATTGCGCAGCATAACGTTTTGAACGGGTGTCGACTTTATTGGCTACTGGCGTTAACCATTTTTTGGCTTTATAACTGCCGCGCTTATAACCGCCCCAACCTTCGTGATAATTTAAGTACTGGTTTTTAGCATCCCACTTCGATACGCCATTTATTTTATGGGTTTTGTAAATAAACCAACCCATAAAGTCCATTGCATCATCAAAATCACTGCGGCTAGACCAACTGTTACCCGTTTCACGAACGTAATCGTCCCACGTCATGGTTTTAGCTTGTGCATAGCCATAAGCATCGCTGGCTCGTCCGGTGGGGATAAAACCTAAAAAATATTCCATTGGTGGTGCGGCATTGTGTTTGAATGAACTTTCTTGATACATCATTGCTAAAGGTACGTGTACTGGTACGCCCCATTTTTCACGAGTGTCTACTGCGGCTTCATACCACGAACGGTGTTCTTTAAAAATAGCACAAAGATTATCAGGCTCTTTCGGAGGCGAAGTGGCACAACCTGCTGATGACAGTAATACAATTGCGCTAACAACGCCTAAAAAGAACTTCATAACACCTCTACCAGTCCCTAAGATATTGATTATGGACTCAGTTTTACATCAATTAAAAATCAATGCAATTATGCTTATTGCTTCATTTCACATTGATGAGATTCTGTTTGCCAAATGACTGGCTGCCAGTAGCCCTGATTTTGGCCAATATAGATTTTATCGGTATTGAATTGAGCCGCAATATGATAACGCTGATCGAGTTCAACATTGACAGTTAGTACTTTAACTTTACGAGCAGATAATGACACTTTTAATTCGGGTGAGTTAATTAGCTCTGCCACTGTAAATGCATGCTCACCTGGCGATAATAGGTAATTGGGTCTTGAAATAACAGCAACGCCATCTAAATGAGTCACCACAACACGGTATAAGTTGGCACTGTTATCGGGCGCTAAATAACTCGACACAGTACCGCACTCTACCATTTCATCTGGCGATGAAGCACAGCCATGTATAGCTAATGCTGCTACCGCAACAAGCAGTGCTCGCCAAGATGAATACACTTGCATGATTACTTCGCCTCGAAAGTGCCAGCTGGAACGACATCACGAAAATAGTGAGTTAAGAACGTCACAAAGTTATCTTGTGGTTGAGCTTCTAGACTGTGCTGCTCAAGCAAGGACTTTTCTGCCTCAAGTTTATAGCCTTGTTCAACTTCATCGCTTAATGGGTAATGGCTTAAAAAGTCATGATAATCTTTAGCTAACTGTTTAACCCACACGCTGTGATCGGTACCTTTAACTACCACTTCGTTTATCACTCTACCCGATAATGTTTTATCTGGGTCATCGATAGCTTCAGACCAAGTACTTAAGGCCGTTTGGTAAGCATGGCTGTCATCACCATCAAGTAACTTCGCGATTGTTTCCAATTGTCCAAAAAGCTCGTGCATCCATTGCGTTAAGCCAATAGCCTTACCGTTACGTTGTAATTCAATCCCCGGTTTACGACCTTCTAATACCACCGCTTTCAAGTTTGCGGCAATTTCCGCGTCACCTACAGCGTCGGTATCTTCAGATGGCGATAATAAGCAGTACAATAAAAATAGATCCAGAAAACGTACTTGAGTTGCATCAATCCCCACAGGGCTAAATGGATTAACATCTAATGCACGTACTTCAATATACTCAACACCTGCACGCGCTAAAGCTTGCGAAGGCTTTTCGCCTTTTTTGGTGACACGTTTTGCGCGAATAGGCGCATAGAACTCATTTTCAATCTGTAAAATATTGCTATTGAGTTGACGGTATTCACCATCCACTTTGATACCTATTTTTTCAAACTTTTTCGATGGCATTTTAATTGCTGCGCCAACACCGTCAAGGTAGTCCTGTAACGAGTTGTAGCTAATATTAAGCGTGTCTTGTTCTTTGTTGGTATAACCTAAATCACTCATGCGTAATGAGGTTGCATAAGGAAGGTATAACGTTCCTTTACCGGTTTTTTGAAATTCGAAATCGACGTCTTGATCTTTAATAAATGAACTACATAATGCCGGTGTTGAACCAAACAAATACGGTAACACCCACACTAGACGACGGTAGTTGCGGATCAATCCAAAATAAGATTCTGAAATAAAATCTTCCAGGCTAATATTTTTACTGCTGCAAGCGGCACTATTGGTCATCTTGTCATCATACAGACGCTGCCATAAATCTTGCGATACAGAAAAGTTAAAATGAACCCCAGAAATGATTTGCATTAATGCACCATAACGATGGGTTAACCCTTTACGATATAAGGTTTTCATTTTACCGTTATTGGAACTGCCATACCGCGCTACTGGGATATCACTAACATCACCTACGTAACATGGCATGCTGACTGGCCATAATTTTTGGCCATTTAGATTACGCACACTGTAAGCATGAGTTTGGGTTAACCCTTCAAGTAAATCATCAATACTGTGACTCACTGGAGTAATAAATTCTAATAAGGCTTCGCTGTAATCGGTGGTAATGCGCGAATGAGTCAGAGCAGAACCGAGTGCTTTTGGGTGATCGTCTTGTGCTAGATGGCCGTTTTCATCAATACGCAATGCTTCACGCTCGATACCACGTAACATGCCCAATAAAGACTCTCGGCCTTGAGTGTCGCTTAAGTGTTCGACTTTTTCATTGAAAGACTTCAATTTACTACTCTCTTTTATGGATTCGCATTGCGAGTAAACAGCTAGACCTGATAATAAACGAGATTATTACTGAAAACGCGATAAAAATTGTAATTCAGTATAATTAGCGTGTTTATGGGTGTTAAATTAAAAACGGCAACATTCATTGTCACCGTCGATAGAGCCTTAAATATTATTTTTTATTTGCCAATAAACCGACACGGTTTGATATTTCGATTAATGCATAACACTCAAACAATCTATCTCTACAATAGTGTCAATTTCAGGCCTTGGATACATTTTATGTCATCTATATGAGGCTAACACTAACTTATTTCAAGGCTAGTGTTAACCCTAGTAGAAACAAGTGTTCAACTAGTCGGCAAGTGTCATCATTTCAATCTGATACCCCAGCGCTGTTAATTGAGGTACAACGGTGGTTTTATCACCCACCACCAGCATTACCATGCCATTGATATTTAATAATTTACTGGCAAGCTTGTTTAGTTCATCTGTCGAAATATTTTTAACAATTTGGTCTTGCTTAGCAGTAAAGCTTTTATCAAGCTGATAACGTTGGATCATTCTCAGAAAACCGGCTTTTTGATACGGAGTTTCGTATTCTAATGCCTGACTTTGTGCAATTGAATTGCGCATAAAGGCGCTTTCTTCGTCGGTCATGCCTGACGTTTGGTAAGCGTTAATTTCGTTGACAAACTCAGCCAGTGCTAACCCTGTTACATCACTTCTTACGCTAGCATACGCCATAAACTGAACAGTATCTTCTGCGCCACCAAACTGAGTGCGCGCACCATAGGTATAACCTTTATCTTCACGTAGATTAAGATTAATACGGCTATTAAACGCATCTCCTAATGGGTAGTTCATCAAATAAGCTTTGAAGTAACCACCTGTTGCATCATACGGTAATGACACTTGGCCAATATTAATTACCGACTGTGCAGCACCGGGTTTATCAATCAAATAAATGGTGTTTTTAAGGTATGTTGGCAATGCTGGCAGCGCTGCAACCTGAGTCGCCTCACCTTGCCATTCATTAAACATCGACAACTTAGGTATTATTTGTTGTTGATTTAAGTCAGACACAACGACCATCTGAGCATTACCAGCACGGTATTGCTGTTGATAAAATTGCTTCACGTCATCTAGGGTTAATGCCGATATTGATTTAATCGTACCGTCACTGCTGATCCCTAATGGGCTATTATTGCCATATAATAAGGCAGAAAAACCACTACTGGCTAGATAGTTAGCATCGGACATTTGATGTTGCAAACCTTGCAACTGTTGTTGTTTGACTCGCTCAAAATCTGCCGCAACAAAACCGGGACTAAACAAACGTTCTTTAACGATGGCAAGCGTGGCATCTAGGTTTGCCGTTAAACTCGACACTTTAAGGTAGCTTTGTGAATCACTGGCGCCAAAACTAATCGATGAACCCAACATATCAAGCGCCCCAGCCAAATCTTCGCTGCTACGTTGCTCGCTCGACTCATTAAGCATCGATGCGGTTAACTCAGCAAGACCTGCCTTGTTAATTGGACTTAAGCGATGGCCGCCATCCAAATAAATAAGCAGTTCAACCGTTGGCGTTTCGTCACTTTCAGTGCCCATCACTTTAATGCCATTTGCCAGCTTGCTGTCCCATAATTGCGGCACTGTTAGTGCCGGCGCCGCGGCTGATGCGGGAATGTTATTGCGATCAAATGAGGATTTGGCGAAAGTAATGTCGGTTAATCCGGTTACTGCGTCTTGCGCGATAGGTAAAGTAGTCGGTTCAAAATTGTCCGCGTGGGCAATCAATTGTGTTTGCCCTTCTGGCACAATGCTCATCACCACCATGGGTTTATTTTTAATATAAGTATTAAATACCCGCATCACATCGGCTTTGGTGACATTAGCATAACGGGCTAAATCAGCAGCCACCATGTCAGGCTTACCAAAAAAGGTTTGATTTGCGGCAAGTGTAGAGACTTTTCCTGCGACACTTTGCATACCAAAAATAGTGCTGGCTTCGAACTGCACTTTAACTTTTTGCAAGTCATCGTCGGTTACGCCACGTTGTTCAAACTCACTGATAGTTTCATTAATTTTAATTTCAAGATCAGCAAGACTACCGCCTTTGCTCGGATTAGCGACAGCGTAAAGTGATAACTGACAGGTGAGCTCTTGGCATGGATGGCTTACCGCTGCTTGGACTGCATAACCATCTTTGACCAAATTTTTATAGATAAGTGACGTTTTACCGCCCCCGAGAATATTAGCGAGCAGATCGAGTGCGGCTTCGTCTTTATGTTGCACGTAAACAGTGGGGAACCCCATGTAAATTAGCGGCAAATGGACTTTGTCTTCCATCGATATATAACGGGTTTTATCCAATGTCACCATGGTTTTAGCTTCAGGCTCAACCTTAGGTCCTGCTGGAATTTCACCAAAGTATTTATTTACCCATGCCAGCGTTTGCATCTCATCAAAGTCGCCACCAATGGTTAAGGTCGCATTATTAGGCCCATACCAACGTTGAAAGAAATGTTTAACATCATCAACTGTGGCGCGGTTTAAATCATCTGGCCAGCCAATAACTGGCCATGAATAGGGATGACCGGCTGGATAAAGAGCTTGATTAAAACGCTCATTTAAACGGCCATAAGGGCGATTATCAATCCGTTGTGCACGTTCATTTTTAACGGTTTCACGCTGTACTTCGAATTTTTCGCTCGTCAGGGCGGGCAGTAAAAAGCCCATTCGATCAGACTCTAACCAGAGCATTTTTTCTAATTGATTACTCGGCACAGTTTCAAAATAATTGGTTCTGTCGGTATTAGTGGTGCCGTTTAATGTTCCACCCGCTTCAGTAACCACTTTAAAATGCTGCTCATCACCAACGTGTTGTGAGCCTTGGAACATCATATGTTCAAATAAATGTGCAAAACCACTGCGACCGGCTAATTCACGGGCAGAACCGACATGATAGGTCACATCGACATGAGCTAATGGATCTGACTTATCTTGATGCAAAATCACGGTTAAGCCGTTGGCTAACTGATATTTTTTATAAGGAATGCTAACTTGATTTTCTATCGGGGTAGCCGTTTCGATTAAGGTCACGCCTTGGGGTAAACTCGACGACTGGTACGCGTTATAGGCGCAACCACTTAAAACTGCACTGATAGCCGCAGCTAATATCCATTTATTCAAATTTAGTTTCAAAATCGACTCCTTCCTTAAAACAAAAAAACCATCGTTGCAGAAATAACGCGGTATCAATACTCAAACGTATACGTCATCAGCAATACAATGACGCTATAACGTAATAATTTACCTATAAACATAAACAATGAGGCGGGTAAAATAGGTATTTTTAACCACCCAGCCAGTAAACATAACAAATCACCGATTATCGGTAACCAAGATAATAATAAGGCCCACATTCCATACTTTTCTATCCATGCGAGTGCATAGCGATATTGACGACGCTGAATATCTTGTGGATTCTTGGCCAACCGCCCTGCTCGACCAAGACCATAACTGGTTATCGCACCAAGCGTATTACCAATAGTGGCCAGTATCAATAATTCGAACCATAAAGATGGCGTTTGATTAAGTAATGCCACCAGTAACACTTCTGAGCCACCAGGCAATAGCGTTGCAGCCAAAAAAGCACCGCTGAACATTAACCATAAACTCGTCATCGATTGATCTTATTGTGCACTAGCATATTCATTCCAATGACTATTCATTCTATTTTATCGTACCTTCACAATGAATATCTGCACAACATAATATGAAGATATGAACGCGCAAAATCTTAAATTAACTCACTAGTATCTCAAGAGTGCTTTAAACACTATGCTGATACACAATCTCGATACCGTTCATTGTGACGTAAACATTCAAGGTTGCCCCACTCAATATACAAAAATTGAGCAATAACAGCGCGAATACGTTAATGAATAGTAAAAAAACTTAAAGTTATAATAACAAATTCAGTTATTCATATAAGTTATAATAAAATAACGTTGTTTGTCATTCGCTCACTTCATACAATGCAATTAATATTTATTAACCTTAGCGGGTTTATTAAGACATTATTTAGCGTTAACACCGCGCGTATCCCTAAAAAAACAGACACTAATACTACGACACATCTCTATTGTTGGGTTTAGTTTTTAGAAATAATACTCATTAGTGAACATAATGAGTCACACAACGACGTTACCTAATCAGATTTAGTAACGTCACAATGACATAATTTGGAACTTTCATGATATTGCAAACGCTCAAACGCATTCCTTTTTGGCAGAAAGTCATTGCAGGTTTTGTTTTAGGAACGCTCACAGGCGTCGGATTAGGCGAGTCTGCGGTGATGTTAAAGCCTCTTGGTGATCTGTTTATTAGTGCCATTAAAATGTTGGTTGCTCCTTTGGTATTTTGTGCCATTGTGGTTAGCATCACATCACTGGGCTCTCAAGGTAATTTAAAGCGTTTAAGCTTTAAAACATTAGCCATGTTTATGTTTACTGGCACCATTGCTTCATTTATTGGCTTAACTGTCGGCAGCCTTATCGATATGGGCGGTAACCTAGCATTAGCCACATCGGAAGTCCGTGAACGTGATATCCCTGGCTTTGCTCAGGTATTACTCAATATGATCCCAGTTAATCCATTTGCCTCATTAGCCGACGGCAATGTACTTCAAATTATCGTATTTGCAGCGTTAATAGGCATTGCCATTAATGCTGTTGGCGAGAAAGCGGCGCCATTAAAAAACGTGATTGAAGCGGGTGCCGAAGTCATGTTTCAATTAACGCGTATGGTATTAAAACTGACACCAATAGGTGTATTTGGCTTAATGGCGTGGGTTGTTGGTGAGTATGGCTTAAGTACACTATTGCCTTTAGGTAAGTTTATTATTGCGATTTATATTGCCGCGCTAATTCATATCATCTTCGTGTATGGCGGATTAGTGAAATTTGCTGCGGGTTTAAGCCCACTGCAATTTTTCCGCAAAGCCATGCCAGCCCAGATTGTGGCTTTTAGTACAGCATCTAGTTTTGGCACTTTACCTGCCAGCACTCGTTGTACCGAAGCAATGGGCGTGTCGAAACGCTACAGTGCTTTTGTACTGCCACTTGGTGCAACCATGAACATGGATGGTTGTGGCGGTATTTACCCTGCGATTGCAGCTATTTTTATTGCGCAAATTTATGGTATTCCGCTCGACATGACTGATTATATGTTGATTGCGGTAACCGCAACGGTAGCGTCGGTCGGCACAGCGGGAGTGCCTGGTAGCGCGATGGTGATGTTAACCGTGACTTTAGGCGTTATTGGCTTACCACTAGAAGGTATTGCCTTTATCGCTGCCATTGACCGTATTATTGATATGATCCGCACGGCAACTAACGTGACTGGCGATATGATGACTGCGGTTGTGATAGGTAAATCGGAAGGCCAATTGGACGAAGAGCAATTTTACTCAGATGAAAAACCGGTTGAGCAAGCCGCTTAACAATATTTTCATTGTATGGTTTATCCTAAAACACCTTAGTAGTATTTACACAAGCCAGCACTTTTTAGTGCTGGCTTTTTAGTGCTGGCTTTTTAGTGTCAATCGTCAAAAAGATGAACGCCCACAAATGAATGAAGGCTATTGAGCTAACGCTGGATTGACTTAAATTGGAAAAGTGATCCACATCCAAAAATCTAGGTCAAAAGTCGTCAACATCAGAAACGGTCTACGTTGAACTCGACAATTTCAATCCGATAATGCCAATAACAATCAACAGAAGACTGGCTAATCGAATCAATGTGACTGACTCATTAAACAATACCATTCCTAGTATTGCTGTCCCGACCATTCCCACGCCAACCCAAACAGCGTAAGCCGTTCCAACAGGCAAGGATTTCATTGCCATGCCCAGCAAGCCAATACTAATCAACATCGCGACCACTGTACCGACACTTGGCCATAAGCGCGTAAAACCTTCGCTATATTTAAGTCCTATCGCCCACACAATTTCAAATAAACCCGCTATCAGCAAAATAAACCAAGACATATATACCTCTGTGTTATTGGGCCGTCCCAAGATGAAATAGAGAGGCAAGGTCGTCCTCACGTCTGATAAAAAAATGTCTGCATTACTTTAACAACCTAGGTCGTTATCTTGTGATTGGAGCACTAATAAAATAGGTTACGATTAACTATTGATACGTTTTACCTTGATGAAGCAACCAACCATTAAGGTGGCGGCCATTAGGATCGTGGTGAGTCCAATGCACTACACCGCCTTTGTTATTCCATTCATACACACCGTAAAATTCTATCTCATCACCGACAGATATCGCCTCAACTCGTGGTGCCAAATCAATATTATGTGCAACTAAGACTGTAAACGAAGAAGATATTTTAACAATCAATCTTTGATGTCTAGAACCTTTATTGTCATCTGGAAGTAGCTTTATCACGGTTCCCAGGCCTTGTACTTGAACGTTTTCCTGCTGGTGCTCAAAAGCTTGCTGGATTAATGCATTGTTATTTTGGGCTACAGAATGTTGAACTGAGGTGTTGGATTTGAGTGCTGTGGTTGATGTATCAGTGAGTGATTCAGCCACACTATATTGTGGCGAACCGAACCATTGATATGACAAAATAATTATAACGAGTAACGCGATCCATTTTTTCATGCGCTGTGCTGTCCTTAGCTTAATCAACAATATCGTTAAGCGGATATTATACGATAACAACCAAAAAGGAACACTAGATAGTGATGATTGTGTTGACGGTGACGATGGTGATGATGGTGTTGATGGTGAGCATGCATTATTACTAAAGTTCTTTAGCTTATAACTTGATTATGCAGGCATTCAATTTTATCTAAGCCATTCTAAT
>NZ_JACJFI010000220.1 GCF_014164505.1 Shewanella sp. SG41-4
GTTGCAATATTTTGGTTGCAATATTTTGGTTGCAATATTTTGGTTGCAATACTTTGTTGGAATTAATGCGGTGAAAATCATAAGGGGAATATTGGAGGTTCCCCTAGAGCCACACCCCGGCACACGAGTCACTTGCTGCGGTTGCTCCCTTCCAGGCCTGGCCGAGTTCACAAGTTATCATTGCGAGGGGACCCTAGGGTCACCATTGACTTCTGAATCATAAAATACAAAGCTTATGTGTCAGAACGGGGCGATTATCCCCTAACCTATTGGCTGGATCAAGCCTTTATCCTAATAAGTTTTCAATCCTCTACCTAACTGCGCAATACTTAACCTTAACAGGGAATACTTGAAGGGATAAGGGGTGGGATAACAGATAGGTTAACCGACATAAATCGATTTACTCTCCAGCCATACAGACTAAACACACTATTTATGTTGTCAATAATACAAATTCAGACGTGAATCATTAATCTATTGAAAATAAATACATAGCCAGATGAAATAGAAAAACAGTGGTTAGATAAACGTTTATGACGTCAAGCACGAGTGATTGGTGCTAGTTTACATTAAGTAGCGTATCCGAGAATATGCTACTAACAGTATTAACGCCTTGGAATGATCCTATTTACCCCAGTAACACCGGCAGATCTTCATCAAGCAACGTTACCCATAAAGGAATAGTCAGATCTTAGTCACAACTCTAGACATAATTCAATGAGTAAGTGGCCAAGGTTAGCTAACATTAGATTTGAATAAAATCCGCACACTTATAACCAGTAGTGAATGCGAGATAACAAAAAAATGCAGGGAATACATGATGAATACAATAACAGTTAGTCCCGCTGCAAAAGCGGTATTGAGTGCAGGGCTTATTGCTCTAGCATTATCGGGTTGTGGAGGCAGTGATGGTACCAATGGCGAAGATGGGCCAGATGGTATTATTGGTGTAAACATAGATGCGACATCAACCCTAAAAGCGACCTTTACCGATGCAACCGTAGTAGACGGAAAAGTCAGTGTTGGCTTTATCCTTAAAAATGCCAATGGTGTTGCGGTATTGGGACTAACAAAAGATCATGATCTTCGTTTTGGTATTGCGCAATTAACCCCAGTTACCGAAATGGTCGGAACTGATGGCGCTACAGTTGAAGTAGATCGTGGTTATCAATGGCAGTCTTATATCAATACAACAAAACAACCTAATGCAAGTTGGATCCCTGATGGTGAAACCAATATCGCTCCTTCTGCACAATTTCAGGCTGAAGTTGAGGCTGCATCAAAATGTGCTGACTGCTTAGTCGATAATCTAGATGGTTCATACTCGTACACCTTTCAAACCAATATTGCTCAAGTCACAGAGCCGTTAAGCATCACTTATCAAGCCGATGACACCCAGCGCATTACATTGGAATTAAAACAGCCATTAATCACAGCCAATGCTCATTACGATTTTCAACCTTCAACTGGCTTAACCGAAGATATTGCAACGCGCGATGTTGTCTCGATTAATGCTTGTTATACCTGCCACCAACCAGAAAGCTTAGCATTGCACGGCGGTCGTCGAATCGATCTTGAAAACTGTGCATCATGTCATACCGCAACATCTGGTGATCCTGAAACCGGTAACAGTGTTGATTTTACCTACATGATCCATGCTATTCATAAAGGCCAAGACCGCGTAACCAGCACAGCTGATGGGGATGTAGCCGCACCTTATAAAGTGATTGGCTATGGCGGTGGAATACACAATTACGGTAACGTGATGTATCCACAAAAACCTGCTGCCGATTGCAGTGCATGTCACGTAGAAGGCGCAAACGCTCCCAAAGATGCTGGCCTGTTTAATGCCAATAAAAGTGATACCGCTTGTATTGCATGTCACACAGAATTAGCGTCTCAACAACATGTTGGTGTCGGCACAAATTGTACTTCATGCCATGTTGAAGAAGGCTATGGTCGCAGTGCAAAAGAAGCTCATGGCGATGTCATGAAAGCCTATAATGAAACACAAACCATGAACGCCGTATTCAGCGACGTAATTGCCACTGTTGATGGAAAATTCAGTACTACGGTTAAATTTACCGATGCTTCAGCTAATGTTATTGCTGCAGAATTTATTGACCAAGGTAGCCGCGTCGTAATGGCGTGGGACAGCGACAAAAACTATCCTGAGTATCAAGAAGCCAGTTACAGTAATCGTCGTCTTAGATTAAGTGAAGGTACAGCCAACGCAGATAATAGCTGGACCTTAGTTTGGGATAAGATCACCTTACCAACAGATTATGTGGGTAAAACATTTGAGCTATGGTCAGCAGTTACAGCCTGTTTTAACCATGGTGGTTACGGCAGACCGGAAGTTAAACTAACGGCTTGTAGTACTGATGATGTCCAAAAAGTGGAAATTAAAAGTAGTCCATACCATTTTGTGATGGCAGCAAGTGCAATAGACACTAGCCAAACCACTGCTACACGTAGAAACATTATCAACACAGAAAGCTGCCAAGGTTGCCATAACCAAGAGGTGTATCACTATGACAATGGTGTCAATTGCCAAACCTGTCATACCGCTGATAAGACCCTTAGGAGTGATGACACTTACCCTGGTGGCAAAAAATCGACCAGCTTTGCCTTTAAAGCACACAGCGCTGAAGGTCATTACCTCAAATATGCCGGTGTTGAATCTGGAACCGTGTTGAAAACCGATTGTAAAACCTGTCATACCGCTGATGGGATCCAACTTGGTAGAGCCACTGACAGAGTATGGCGTTATGGCGATATCGAGACTGGCGCTGATGTATGGATGTCATCAGATACTGGAGCATGTTTAAGTTGTCATCAAAAGTATCGTACTGATGCCACCGTGTCACATATTGAATCTAACGGCGGTATAGTAGATGGAATAAGTGAGGAAGATGCTCGTAATCGTGCATCGGAAATATGTTCTACCTGCCATACCGTAGATCGCGTCACTAAAACACATGGTTTTTAAGCTACACAAATAAACAACCTTGGCGTTTTATCCATCAAAGACCTTAGTTTATAACTAAGGTCTTTTTGTTATCCGAACAATCTTCCCCCGCCAAACTCCGCATTTTATATACCCCTTTATTAATAGGCTGATCATCATCACACAATTACGTTCGTTTTAAAGACGAGTTGCTGTTTGTAACGTAATCTTAGTGTTGGGAAAATTAATTCCAACATCAACTTAACTGAATAAGATAATTGCAGAACATACTGCCAGTGAGTTAGATGGATGACCTTTGCAGGGAAAATATGATGAATAAAAAATACACAAAAATGGCATTGTTACTTGCTATGTCAGCATCAATGACACTGGTTGGTTGTGGCGGAGGCGATGATGGTGAAGCTGGTAATCCAGGTAATCCTGGTGGCGAGCCTGCTGAAGCGATTAAGACACTAAACTTAGATATCACCAAAGTGACCTATCAAGACAGCAAACCGACTGTTGAAGTATTTGCGACCAATGAAAAAGACCTCCCTGTAGCGGGTCTTAAAGACTTTGAAATTAAAAAAATCGTCCAACTCATTCCCGCTGGTGCAAGCGGTGCGGGTAATTCAGCCCAATGGCAATTTATTGGCTCCGAAAAAGCATTTACCGACCATGGTAACGGCAATTACAGTTTCACCGTCAATGTTGAAGGGTTTAATTCAGAGCTAACCCAACGTTATAACGTGATTGCTAGTGCATCAACATTACAAGATGGGGTTACCGGAGTCCCGCGTACTGAAATCACCGAAGATTTTGACGGCGAAGGATTCGAAGCTAAATACACTAAAAACATCGTCAGTGGTGCTACTTGTAATACCTGCCATGCAGAAGGCGAAAGCATTTATCATAGCTACACTGATTTAGAAACCTGTACATCATGCCATACCAATGAATTGGCTATTGAAAAAGGCAAGGTTCAGGATGAGTTCAGTCACTTAATTCATAATGTTCATAACAATGCCAAAATGTACGGCCGCAATTTGGACAAGAGTGCAGAAGCTGCACATGCGATAGTGCAAGATAATTGCACCACTTGTCATGTCGGTTCAGAACAACTGAGCGAATCGAACAACTGGTCTCGAATTCCAACCATGGAAGCCTGTTCAAGTTGTCATACAGATATTGACTTTAAAACGGGTCAAGGTCATCCGCAACAAGTTGATAATTCAAATTGTATAGCTTGTCATAATGCAAGTTGGACTGAAGAATTACACACTACTTCGTACACTCAGAAAAAAGCATTTATTGATTTATACGGCATGACAGCAACATTAACGGCTAATAAATCAAGCGCTGAAGACAAATCAGCGACCCTGTCGGTAACAATTTTAGATGCTAATGGTACGGCCATTGATGCTACGAGTTTAGTCAGCAAAATTCAACGAGTTGAAACCATTACGAACGTCGGACCTAACTTCCCTATCATGGGATATAACCCAAGCCCAGGAAGCGGTTTAGCCAAAATCAGTAAAGACTTTATCAAAGCGGGTCTGTTACAAGCCGATGTAATTATTGAATCAGGTAACTTGGTCTATAGCATTGCATCACTTCCATTTGGCGCAGGCGACACAGATACCGCCTTTAGCTTTATCGGTCTTGAAATGTGTAACGATGGAATCCAAGCGATTGATTGTGCTGACGGCGTAGCAACCACCAGTATGAAAGCCGAATTCACAGTAGGTACTTTCTCTGGTAATGCGCCTAGCTATCGTCACACTGACTCGGTCAATTTTGGTTCATGTGATAATTGCCATGGCGACACCTTTGAGTTACATAAAGGTCACCATGCTGGTTTTGTGATGTCAGAACAATTAGCTCGCGAGCTTAATGGCGAAGTCACCATAGGTTTGGATGGTTGTGTGGCTTGTCATACTCCAGATGGCACTTATGCTTCTGGTGCTAATCAAGGCGCGATTGAAATGAAACTTCACAGTGTTCATGGTGAACAAGGCATTATTAAAGATTGTACTCAGTGTCACAGCGACTTTAATCTTGATGCATTCAAAGTGAAAGGTGCACTTGCTACATCTGCAGGCCTTTATACAACACCTATCACTGCAACGTGCGCATCTTGTCATGGATTTGACACGATTTCGCAGCATGCGCAAAGCCAAGGTGCGGTTGTTAATGGTAGCTATCAAGAAGCCAATGATGCTGCACAGTTAGAAACCTGTTTCTTCTGCCATGCACCCACCATTGAAAACCACACACAAGTGAAGCTTTAATTTGTCCATTGAGAGAGAAGCCCTGCTTCTCTCTCATGCTATGGCTTACGTAATCAACTTGTTGATCATCAAAATGGACAAATTAGGAAGTCTACTTATGAAGACCACACATTCAATCAATACCCTATTTTTAGCCCTGCTCTGCCTTACCGCTTCGACGCTTTTTGTGTCAAGTCATGTACAGGCGGCAAAGTGGGATGCCAGCATGACACCGGCAGAAGTTGAAGCAACACTCGATAAAAAATTCGCCGAAGGAAAATACTCACCAAAGGGTGCCGACACTTGTTTAATGTGTCATAAAAAATCAGAAAAGGTCATGGACTTATTCAAGGGGGCTCATGGCGCTATTGATTCATCAAAAAGCCCAATGGCTGGATTACAGTGCGAAGCATGTCACGGACCTTTAGGCTCACATAATCGTGGTGGTAAAGAGCCAATGATTACCTTTGGCCCAACATCAACACTTGCGGCAGACAAACAAAACAGTGTGTGTATGAGCTGTCATCTCGACGACAAACGCGTGGCATGGGACAGTAGTCATCACGCCAATGCCGATGTGGCATGTGCATCTTGTCATAGCGTACATGCTGAACATGACCCAGTACTGTCAAAGCAAACTGAAGTAGAAGTATGCACAACCTGTCACGCCAGACAAAAAGCAGACATGAACAAACGCACCAGTCATCCAATGAAATGGAATCAAATGACCTGTAGCGACTGCCATAATCCACATGGCAGTTTGAGCGATTCAGATCTTGTTCAGCCAACAGTCAATGAAACCTGTTATTCATGCCACGCAGAGAAACGCGGCCCAAAGCTATGGGAGCATGCACCCGTCACCGAAAATTGCGTCAATTGCCATAATCCACACGGTTCTGTGAACGATGCAATGCTCAAAACTCGTGCGCCACAACTGTGTCAGCAATGCCATGCGAGTGACAATCACACCAGCAACGCTTATCTAGGTAACACTGATATGGGTTCAACTGTAAATGGTAATGCCTTTACTGGTGGTCGCAGCTGCTTAAATTGTCATAGTCAGGTGCATGGTTCAAACCATCCGTCTGGTAAGTTACTGCAGCGCTAAGGAGATTATATTATGAATACTAAATTGAACCTCATTACCTTAGCGTTACTCACTAGTACCAGCTTTAGCCTGATGGCTGATGGTTATGGCCTAGCCAATGCTAAAACCGACAACATTAAATATGATGCTTGGAATTGTAAGGCGTGTGCTGTCGAAACAGGTACCACTGGAAATGTCGGTGTTGGTATTGGTTACAACAGCGAAGACGATATTCAATCAGCTAACGCCTTTAATAGCAGTAATCAAACGGCGGGCAAAGTTGATGCCGATATAAAATATCGCAGTGACAATGGCTACCAAGTAAAAGTGGTCGCAAATAATATGTGCATGGACAATGGTCGTATGGAAATTGTTATTCGTAAACTTAGATTGTATTGCTTCAATCTAGGCTATCGTTCCATTTCTACCTATCAACGCATTAATGCATTATTCCCTTACCTGAATATCTGCAGCTTTATTCTTACCTTATCGGATAACTGGGTAACCGCATGTTTAAACTCAGACATGCCAATGCTTTATATCAGTTTAACCCCATTTGTATTGTCGCTGCGATATTTTATATCGG
>NZ_JACJFI010000221.1 GCF_014164505.1 Shewanella sp. SG41-4
GGCGAATTGCAAGCGCTAACAAATAGCAACAACGCTGGTAATAGTAGTAACTTGATTGAATTTACAGTCATGTCAAATTTACACTTGTATTAAATAAACAAAAAAAATTGCAGCGTGCAAGACCAGTGTTTAACCACCCTGTCTGCACTGCTGCAATTTCATGACTTACATGTCAATGTTATGAGTTAACTCATTAACCACCGAAATCATCTAGTAAGATGTTTTCGTCTTCGACACCTAAGTCTTTTAGCATTCCAATAACTGCTGCGTTCATCATTGGAGGTCCACACATGTAGAACTCACAATCTTCTGGCGCATCATGGTCACGTAAGTAGTTTTCATACAATACGTTATGAATGAAACCGGTATAACCAGTCCAGTTATCTTCAGCTTGCGGGTCGGATAACGCGACATGCCATTTGAAGTTTTCATTTTCAGCCGCTAAGCCGTCAAAATCTTCAACATAGAACATTTCACGTTGAGAACGCGCACCGTACCAAAAGCTCATCTTGCGCTTTGATTTAAGACGTTTTAATTGGTCAAAAATGTGTGAACGCATTGGAGCCATACCGGCACCACCACCAATAAATACCATTTCAGCATCAGTGTCTTTAGCGAAAAACTCACCAAAGGGACCAGAAATCGTCACTTTATCGCCAGCTTTTAAGCTCCAAATGTACGAAGACATTTTACCGCAAGGCAAGGTTAAATTACGTGGCGGTGGCGTAGCAATACGCACGTTCAACATAATAATCCCGAACTCTTCAGGGTAGTTAGCCATTGAGTAAGCACGAATTGTTTCTTCGTCTACTTTTGACTCTAACTTGAAGAAACCAAAGTGTTCCCAGTCGCCACGGTATTTATCTGGCACTTCAAACTCAGCATATTTAACATGATGAGCAGGAGCTTCAATCTGAATATAACCACCGGCACGGAAAGGCACAGATTCGCCATCAGGAATTTGTAGCTTAAGTTCTTTAATGAACGTCGCTTTGTTATCGTTAGATAGAACCGCACATTCCCATTTCTTGATGCCGAAAATTTCTTCATCAAGTTCGATTTCCATGTCAGTTTTTACGTTTACCTGACAAGATAAACGACAACCTTGACGTGCTTCGCCTTTACTAATGTGGTCAAGTTCAGTAGGGAGAATATCACCACCACCAGACTTAATATGTACACGACACTGACCACATGAGCCACCACCACCACACGCACTAGATACGAAGATGCCATTGTCGGCTAAAACGCTAAGCAACTTGCCGCCAGCACCTGTTTTAATTGCTTTATCTGCGTCGCCGTTAATACCAAT
The DNA here is from genome assembly GCF_014164505.1 of Shewanella sp. SG41-4. GTDB lineage: Bacteria > Pseudomonadota > Gammaproteobacteria > Enterobacterales > Shewanellaceae > Shewanella. Next base: position 1,313 of record NZ_JACJFI010000221.1, read on the forward strand.
AATGATATCACCGCTTGCCACCAATTTTGATTTAGCGAATAAAATCACTAATACCAAAACCAAGACAATCACAGTAAACATACTCACACCTAGATAGACATCTATTGGAGTAGATTCAAGAATACCCATTCACTTATCCTTAAAGGTTCAAATTAATGCGTCTTCTCAATGTCTCTTAAAGAGAAACACCTGAGAATGACATGAAACCTAGAGCCATAAGACCTGCTGAGACGAAGGTAATACCTAAGCCACGTAAGCCATTTGGCACGTCAGAATACTTCATCTTTTCGCGGATACCGGCCAGCAATACAATTGCTAACGCCCAACCAATACCAGAGCCAATACCAAATACTACGCTCTCGCCAAGGTTATAATCACGCTCAACCATGAAAGATACTGCACCGAAAATTGCACAGTTCACGGTAATCAAAGGTAAGAAAATACCCAACGCGTTGTACAAAGGTGGAAAATACTTGTCTAAAGCCATTTCCAATATTTGTACAAGTGCTGCAATCACACCGATAAAGGTGATGAACTTCAAGAAGCTCAAATCAGCATCAGGGAAACCAGCCCAAGCTAATGCGCCTGGAGCCAATAAACCTTGATAAATAATTTGGTTAGCAGGAACCGAAATAGCCAGTACCACGATAACAGCAACACCAAGGCCCATCGCAGTAGTCACTTTCTTTGATACCGCTAAGAAAGTACACATACCTAAGAAGAACGCTAGTGCCATGTTTTCAATGAAAACTGAACGAATTAATAAACTAATATAATGTTCCATTGCGTCTACCCTTTTGCTTCAACTTGCTCTGGCTTATAAGTACGTATCAACCAGATCAAACCACCGATCAAGAAGAATGCACTCGGTGGCAGTAGTAATAAACCGTTAGGCTGATACCAACCACCGTCAGAGATTTTGCTGAGGATTTCTACGCCGAATAATGAACCATTACCAAATAGTTCACGCACCACGCCAACAGACAATAGAATAGCACCGTAACCTAAACCGTTACCGATACCGTCCATAAAGCTCATCATTGGAGGGGTTTTCATTGCGTAAGCTTCAGCACGACCCATTACAATACAGTTAGTAATAATCAAACCTACGAATACCGATAACTGCTTAGAAATGGCATAGGCATAAGCTTGTAATACTTGGTCAACCACAATTACTAAAGACGCAATAATAGTCATCTGTACAATAATACGCACACTGCTTGGAATGTGATTACGAATAAGAGAGATAAACAGGTTAGAAAACGCTGTTACCGCTGTTAATGCAATCGTCATTACTAATGCTGTTTCTAATTTACTGGTAACAGCAAGTGCACTACACACACCCAAAATTTGCAACGCAATTGGGTTGTTATTGATAATCGGTCCGGTCAGAACCTGTTTAAGTTCTTTAGCGTCAGCCATTAGCTTAACCCTCCGTTGCGTGCTTTAGCGATAAAGCTTGCAAAGCCTTCTTTACCTAACCAAAACTCCAATGAGTGTTGTACACCGTTACTGGTCAATGTTGCACCTGAAAGTGCATCAACACCATGAACAGAGTTAGCCACTGTAGGGTTTTTAGTTACACTAATAGCCAAGTTGCCTTGTGCATCAAATAACTGCTTACCTTTCCACAATGCTTTCCATTTTGGATTTTCAACTTCGCCACCTAAACCAGGGGTTTCACCTTGGTCGTAGTAAACAAGTCCTTGCACTGTGTTCAGATCAGCTTCTAGTGCCAAAAATGCGTACATCGTTGACCACAAACCATAACCGTGAACAGGCAAAATTACGCTAGTCAGTTTACCTTCGTCATCACGAACAAGGTAAACAACAGCTTTATCTGCAACACGTTTGATTGAGGCAACATCATTTTCAGGGATAGATGACGTTTCTGTATCACGAGATGCTTTACGTTGATCATAAAGGTTAGCATCACCCTCAACAAATTCACCGGTTGTAAGGTCAACTAAGCGAGCGTCTACATACTGCTCATACTTGCTTAGAATATCTTTCTTGGTGATTTTGCCTTCTTTAGGGTTGATAAGGCTGGCTGCTTCAAGAATATACTTTTGCTTATCCAACAACTTATTTTCTTGCTGAATAGGTTTTAACACCACGGCAGCTGTTGAAACAAGCACGGAGCAAATAAGACATAAGCCGACAACAACAAATAGCGTTCTACCGAACGAATCTTTATTACTAGCCACGAGCAATCCTCCGCTTAATATTTGCCTGTACAACAAAGTGGTCAAATAATGGAGCAAATAAGTTAGCAAACAAAATAGCTAACATCATACCTTCTGGGAATGCAGGGTTAACCACACGGATAAACACTACCATTGCACCAATGAGGAAACCGTATGCCCATTTAGCGCTATTTGTGAATGACGCAGAAACAGGATCTGTCGCCATAAACATCATACCAAATGCAAAACCACCTAACACTAAGTGCCAATGCCACGGCATTGCAAACATCGGATTTGTGTCACTACCAATAACATTGAGTAAAGTTGCAATTGCTACCATACCTAACATTACACCACCTACAATACGCCATGAGGCAATACGGGTGTAGATAATCACTAAACCACCGAGCAAAATTGCAAAGGTAGATACTTCACCAACAGAACCTGGAATAAAGCCCATGAAAGCATCAATCCAGTTAGCGTTTGAAGTGTAGTCAAAAGTACCTTGTGCAGCTTGACTTAATGCTGTTGCACCAGAGAAGCCGTCAGCAGCAACAACCCATGAGGTGTCACCGGACATGCTTAGTGGGTAAGCAAAGAACAAGAAAGCACGGCCAGCTAATGCAGGGTTTAAGAAGTTACGCCCTGTGCCGCCGAAGATTTCTTTTGCTACAACCACACCAAAGGTAATACCTAAAGCAACCATCCATAAAGGAATTGTTGGCGGTAGAGTTAATGCAAATAGCACTGAAGTGACGAAGAAACCTTCGTTAACTTCATGGCCACGCACCGACGCAAATAGCACTTCCCAAAAACCACCGACAATGAAAGTCACTGCATAGATAGGTAGGAAGAAGCACGCACCATAGAACATCAAGGACGTAATGCCAGAGTCTGCAGTGAGTTGAGCGCCAAATAATTCAAATAAGCCTACTTGCCAAACATCTGGTGTACCGAAACCACCGGCCACCATCGCTATTTGAGCTTGTAAACCTACGTTGTACATCCCAACAAACATTGCCGGGAATGTACATGCCCAAACCGTAATCATCATACGTTTTAGGTCAAGATTATCGCGAACGTGGGTTGCCCCTTTGTTCACTTTACCTGGAGTGTAAAATACTGTCGCAGCCGCTTCGTAAAGGGCATACCACTTTTCGTATTTACCGCCTTTTTCAAATTGCGGTTCAATACGTTCGATAAAATCTTTCAAGCTCATTAGCCTTCCCTCTCGATCGTATCTAAACAGTCACGCAAATATGAACCGTAATCATACTTACCAGGACATACGAACGTACACAATGCCAAATCTTCTTCATCTAACTCTAATGCGCCTAGACGGACTGCGCCATCAAAGTCGCCAGAGAGTAAATCACGAAGTAGCATAGTAGGTAGAATGTCTAAAGGCATCACGCGTTCATAGTTACCAATAGGTACCATTGCACGGTCTGAACCGCCAGTACTAGTGGTCATATTGAATAGACGAGACGGGCTTAAGTGGCCTAAGAACGAACGATTGATAGAAAACTTATCTACGCCAGGCATCGCCCAACCAAACAATTCTTTCTCGTCACCTTCTTCTAGTACACTCACCTGCTGATGATAACGCCCTAAATAAGCCTGAGGTCCTACCGCAGTTCGGCCGCTTAACACAGAACCCGAAATCACACGAACACCATCACCAACCGTTTCATCAGTAGTCAGTTCAGTCATGCTAGCACCCAAAACGGTACGTACAAGACGAGGGTTTTTCGCTTTAGGACCGCCAATTGCAACCACACGCTCAGTGTTTAATACACCTTGGGTGAACAGTTGACCAAATGCAATCACATCCTGATAGCCAATATGCCAAACAGTACGTGTTGCAGAAGCTGGAAGAACGTGATGAATATGCGTACCCGCAAGACCTGCTGGGTGTTTACCCGCAAACTCTTGAACTTGGGCATTAGCTGCAGGGATATCGGCACCTTGAGCTTTACATAGGTAAACTTTACCTTCAGTTAATCGTGCTAAGACTTTTAGGCCATTAGCAAAATCTTCTTTATGTTGAGCGATAACTACCGCAGGATCGGCAGCAAGAGGTTGAGTATCAATTGCAGTAACGAAAATACCTGCAGCAGTATCATCTACAGCTGGCACTTTACTGAAAGGTCGTGTACGCAAAGCAGTCCATAAACCTGAATCAATCAGATTATCACGAACAGCTTGTGCGTCTAACGTGTCCAACTTATCAGCATCGTATTGAGCAAAAGCAACGCTATCGTCACCTTCCACAGCAATAACAACTGACTGAAGCACACGTCTTGCACCTCGGTTTATTTCTAAAATAGTACCACTGGCTAAAGCCGTATATTTAACGCCTAAATTCTTTTTATCTTCAAAAAGAACTTGGCCTTTTTGTACTTTGTCGCCCACTTTGATTTTCATCGTTGGACGTAAGCCAATATACTCTTCACCCAAAGTCGCTACATGTCTAATGGCTGGGCCATTATGGATAACTTGCTCTGGTCCGCCTGCTATAGGCAGTTCCAATCCTTTCTTAATTGTAATCATATCCACAAGCACTACGTTTGAAGGAAAGACAATGCGCCACGTTCCGCTACAAAAACAAAGTGTTAACAAACACTTGCCATTTGAGCTAGCGCAGATTTAACTCGAAAATGCGATCATAATCACGCTGGTCGCGCGCATTTTACCGCAAATATGAGACTATCGCCACGAAAATTATAGGTGTTTTCAAACCAATACCTAACACAATAGGTGGCTTTTAGACAAGATTTAACAAATTAGAACCTAGGGGGTTAATGTTATCTACTAGATTCTGATTTAAAAACTATAGTATTAATTTTTAAAGAAATAATTTTAGTTGTTTGTTTACAAGAACAGTTGCACTTCAAATAACACCGCTCAAATGAGTCATCACTTGAGCAGTATTGGCATTTGAGAATAAAAGACACAGCAGGCAGCGTTTAAATATTATTCAACACTGCTTATGTCTAGAAAGCGCCAACTAGAAATGACCTTGATAACCCAAATAGGTGGTCATTTCAGACTGTCTTTGGAACCCCATTGCCGTTCGATTTGCCACTAAATCTTCATCTAACAAATTCTCAACACGAACATACAACTCATGCTGTTCGGTCAAACGGTAAGTTGCCGCAATATCAACCTTCCATTGACTATCAATAGCACGTTCATTGGTGACATAGAGATTAACTCTACTACGCTATCGCTGAGCATCACGCCTTGAGCGTCGGTAACATTAACCGTCAGAGTCGCCGCAGAAACTGCCGCTGAAAAAAAATAAGTTAAACAGAGCAAAT
>NZ_JACJFI010000222.1 GCF_014164505.1 Shewanella sp. SG41-4
TAAATCGAACAAGGGTTTACAATATTCCTCACATACAGCGAATAAAACTTGAGGCGAGCGCCGGTTAAATCCGTTATTATGTGCAGCTAATTCATTATTTATTGAAGTTTTCTGACTATGGCAATTCAATCTAAATACACAAACACTCAAGTTGAAGCACTTATCAGCGAGCTGCTTGCAGTACTAGCTAAGCATCAAGCACCTACCGATTTAAGCCTAATGGTATTAGGCAATTGCGTGACCCATTTACTCGACAAAAAAGTCCCAGGTGAATCACGTCAAAAAGTTGCTGAGCAATTTGCTAAAGCCTTAACACAGTCGGTAAAATCATCGACTAAATAATATTTATCACTAATGCTAACAATCAGTTACACTGAAAATAGTCTGTGATAATAACGTAGGAATACGAGTTAACATGATCGAGCGCAAAAAGCAGCAAATGACGCGTGATAAAGTGTCACGCTTAGTTAATTGGGGTCACTGGTTTGCCTTCTTCAATGGCATATTGGCGATGTTAATTGGCGCTCGATATATTGGCAGTGTCGGCTACCCAGAAACCATTATTGGTTGGGCTTATCTGTCAATCAGCACCATTGGCCATTTTACCTTTTTGGCCTTTATCGGTTACTTAATTTTTATCTTCCCGATTACCTTACTATTACCTTACTCTAAAATTTTACGTGGTTTTGCTGCATTTATCGCCTCACTTGGTTTGTATGCCTTACTGTACGACACCATTATTTATGACGACTACGGTATCCATTTAAGTCCTTTTGCGTTCGACTTAGCCTGGCAAGACCTCAATGCACTGCTTCACAGCACCTCATATATCGTCACACCCATTGTGATTGTATTAGTTGAGCTGACTGCCGCTAATTTTTTATGGAAACGCATCGACAAAATTCAGAAAAAACAATGGGGCAATAAAGTCGTTTTGTTTGTAGGTTTATGTTTTGTTAGCAGTCATTTATTCCATATTTGGGCTGATGCAACCAACATGACCGAAATCACCCGCTTTGACGACGCCTACCCTGTGTCATACCCAGCCACAGCACGCTCGTTTATGGAAAATCACGGCATTGACAGTAGTATGCAGTCAACAGAATCTCACAATACTAAATCACGCAAGCTGAGCTATCCCATCAGCCCGATGCAATGCACTGCAGACAGCCAACCCAATATTATGGTTATTAGCATAGACAGTCTACGAGCCGACATGGTCGACAGTGTCACCATGCCATTTTTAAGCCAATATCGGATTAACAATCAGCGCTTTATGAATCACTATAGTGGTGGCACAGACTTTGAAACCAGTATGTTTACCCTCTTGTATGGTTTACAAGGCAACTATAGTGATCGCAAAGAGTTTGATAGCACCAGCCCAATATTAACCGATACGCTGTCACAACAAGGTTATCAATTAGCCATGTTTGCGCCTGCAAATGATCATTACGCAGCCAGCAGTGCAATGTTTAACGGTATAGATATTCAGATCAGCCAAGGCGATAATGGTAGCGCAGATGCAGATATCAACACCATTAATGCGGTCAATACCTGGCAGCCTAAGCAAACACAACCGTGGTTTGCATTAGTCAATCTTACCGCACCAAAAGATTACGACACCCCGGTCGGTTTTTTAGGCGTACAAACCATCAAACCGCACATGGCATTAAAGCCAGCGCAAAAGGTGCTGTTTAATCAATATCGTCAATCGCTTAACTTTATCGACCAACAACTGGCTAGCCTACTCAATAACGTGAGTGATGATACCATTGTGCTCATCACTGGCACTTACGGCCAGGTCTTTACCAGTAACACCAGCGACGCCCGCAGCGATTTATCGCCAGGAAATGTTAAAGTACCGCTGATTATTCATTGGCCCGGCAGCCACGGTAATAAAGTGAATTACCGCACCAGCCATTACGGCATAGCACCAACCTTGCTAAGCCATGTGTTAGGTTGCACCAACCCAGGCACCGATTACAGTTCAGGCCGCAGCTTGTTAGAACCTAATAATGAAACCTGGGTCTACATAGGCGACAGTCGCCGTTTTGCCATTTATCAAAAAGCTGAAATAACGGTATTAGATCGTTTCGGTAAATATCGCATTTACGATTTAGACTATAAAAAACGTTTAGATAAGAAAATGAGCGCACCAGAATTGATCCAAGTAATGCGTGAAGGTCGTAGACTGTATAATCAATAAGATATTTTATTACTAATAACATATTTAGCTTAAAATATTGTAAAAGAGCGAGCTATTCATTAGCTTGCTTATGCATAGATAAGGTCGACGATTTTATTAAATGGATAGTTTATAATCAATCGATAACCGACTGATAACTAACTACTTGCGTAAGTAAAGCACAGTTGATAAAGTCATTATTCACTTAGTTACCCCAAGGCTAATAGCCATACTAAGTGATTGGCATATAGAATAATGTTGCTATTATATCCAGTGTCATACTAAACAAGTTCGGTATGTAGCGCAGCCCGGTAGCGCACTGTCATGGGGTGTCAGGGGTCGGAGGTTCGAATCCTCTCATACCGACCAAATTAAAAACAAAAAAGCCTTTACGCATCAAATGCTTACAGGCTTTTTTGTGTCTAAAAATAATACGTGAATTACGTGGATTTTAATAATCCGGTCAAACCCTCTGCTCTACAATTACAACATACGTTATCTCTGTCATACCTTTTTTTAATGTCTAAATGTAGCGAGTCACGAGGTTTGAGAAATGAAAACGGGTGGTTTGAGATAGGCAATATCGTATATTTCTCAAACCGAGTGACGTCACTTGGTTTGAGACAAATCAAAAATACATCAATTGAATAACGTTTAAACCTGCCTTAAATCGATTGTAACGAACGACGTTTAACCGTCCCATCACCGCAGGTGAGAACACCCACTTTATGTTAGGCCTCTATTTAAAAGCAGCTTCGATTTTTTCGGTATCTAAGTACTTCTCAAATGCACCCAAACTTTGAGAGACTGATGATTCTGCCATTAACTCTTGCATTGCCACTTGCCCTACAATACCGAATGCAGACTCAAATGCTGTTGAATTTTCTTCAATAGCCTTCTTGGATATTTCTTTGCAATCTTTAGTTATTAATCTAGTAATAAGCTCTCCAACATATTTATTCATTTGATCTAAGTTAGCATCTGAGACATTTGAATAAGGTTTTATAGTGCTATGCTGGGACATACCAAAGTAGATCCATTTAGCTAAATTCTTCCTTTCTTTTCCATTCATTGAATCTGTTAAACAGACACCTAACTGCTGCGTTGCAGAGACTGTGCTTGCTGATGCATGCGGGCTCATTACAGCTGCTATTAAAATAATAGTGGAGATTAACTTCATAATGCTTTCCTTATTGATTGCCTAACGCCCCTCTAATAAGTGAACCAAGTGCTGGCGGGCGATTTGCTCAGTAAATGGCATGACAGCATTGGTGAATCTGAATTTAGAGGTTTGTTATACGCAACTTTCAGCTTTAGGTCTAAAGTAGTTTTTTGAGGCTGGTAATAGCAAAAAAATCATTGCAAATAAGGGGATGATATATATTCCCAATATCGGATAAATTCTAAATGCCTCAAACAGAGAAAGATCGTAAAAATACTGGTCATAAGCCTTCCAAAGCCAAAAAAGAGGTAATCCACCAGTCCCTATTAAACCAATAATCAAAGATTTTTCATCTCGCTTTTTCAAAGCAGAAGCAACCCAAAAGAAGGCTGCTCCAGCAATTAACTGTGAAACTGCAGTTGATGGCCTAGCATCTACGACGAACATCATCCATGCAGCAAGAGTAATGCTGACTCCTGAACTCAAGTAAAGCAACATTAAAGTCATTTTGGCAGAAAAAGGCATTTACAAACTCCTTGTGTATAACGCTTCAGTATTTATGCGTTGCGCTGTTTGCATGGCATAAATCGCTTGTTGGACTTGGCCGATGCCGAGTCCAGGTTAATGGGTAAGCTTTATGCTAAAGGAATTTGCTTTTTTTGATACTGGCTCTGGGCTGTAGAGCAGTGTTGAACTGATAATATGGCTTGGTTTGTACGTGTTTCATTGCAATTCCCTTGTCACTATGGTGTTCCATCACATCTTTTTTAAGTCTAACTGATTCAATGAGGTTAATACACTCGATTGAGTCTGCATTTAGCTCTGCGTTGCGGCTTAGTTCAACGCTTAGGATAAGGACGCGGCTTCGCGCGGCCTATCCTTATTTGTATGTTTAATTACTTATAAAAGATAGCTATTAATTTTTGATAACCATAGACATCACAAGACCTGCAATCATTCCTTGCGTGGCGGCAACTGCAATACGAACGAGCATCATCGGCTCTGTTATAGAGCTGTAAGTATAAGCTAATGAGCCCTCGTCTATTTTAGCCACAATACCAAACAACAAACCATATATCACACAAACGAAAACCTTTTTAGGTGAAATCAACCATTGATAAATAGCTACGAAAACACTAGAGACAATCAACACCCCAACAACATGATCTATAGGGGAAGCAGTCCCCTGCCTTAAAGCATCAGTTATTTCTCGGTAAATTGGCCTGATGCCAAGTTCTCTAAAGATACCTTCCAAACCAAACCATGCCAAATAATCCAGTCCTGTCCATGTTAAAAAGACCAAAGCTATCGCAGCTATATATTTACCAAACACTTTATACTTTTCCACTAAACTCTCCTGAAACATAAGGTTTTAATATTTGTGCGTTGCGCCGTTTGCATGGCACAAACCGCTTGTTGGACTTGGCCTATGCCGAGTCCAGGTTAATGGGTACGCTTTATACTATAGGAATTTACTTTTTTTGAGGCTAGCTCTGGACTGTAGAGCAGTTTGAGTCAATTGATATCGAGTAGTGGGTAAGTTTTTCATTGAAATTCCTTTTCATTATGGTGTTCCATCACATCTTTTGAGTCTAACTGATTCAATGAGGTTAATACACTCGATTGAGTCAGCATTTGGCTCCGCGCAGCAGCTAAGTTCAACGTGACTGTAGAATAACTCTAACAGCCAAATTCAATTAAAAAACGAGCTCTTGAAATCAATCCTAAGCGCTTTTAAGACACTAGGTAATGCATTTGGAACCCAGAAAAAAAGCTGTTTTTCTTTAAAATGAGTAACTCTACAGCCTCAACGCCTAATTAACAGGCAAAAAAATGGTTGGTAAAAATACGCGACGAAGGAGCAAATACCAACAGTTATTTGTCCTTATTTATTAGCTTTTTAGGAAGAGGTATTGTGCACAACTCTTTTCCAAAGAGATCGCCAGATATATACTCTGTCAAATAACCAGAAATACCACATTGTTTTTGTATTCCTTCGATAATTGAGACATGTATATAATTTTTATTATTTATTGAAACTATATTCATTGAACTAGGTGAACCGCCTCCGCAACGATCAGAACCGAAAGACTCCTCTTTATCTCCATTCAATATTTCTAAATATGGAACTTGTTGTGTTCCTCCAGAAAATCTAGCAACTTCTTCTAAATCACCATCATTATCAATATCTATCGACAAAAAATTTTGTGTATCTCTTGTTCCTGGGAAATTAAATGGAATATCTACTTTTACCCAGTTTTCTCCTTGATCTATTCCTTCGGAAATTTGATGGCAAACATTAACTGCCTGAACAGATGCACTAAGCATAACCAATACAAGGGCGACTGATAACTTCATTACTCTGCCTCAACGCCCAATTAACGGGCAAAAAATTGTTGGCTAAAATAAGTGAACGTAGTGAACAAAAAGCCAACTTTTTTTGTCCTAATTTAATGACTTGTAATATTTTTATTGCATCAAGTTCATATGTTTTACGCTTTGCAGTTGCTCTAATCAATAGAATCGATTAATTTCTATACTTATTTGAATGCTGCATGCTAATAAGAAGAGGGCTACCGAGAACAATCATAAAGAGTATAATGAAAACAACAAACGAATAATAAGATATAAAGAGCATTAATACTACGGTTAGCAGTAAAGGCACTATTAATGCTGTAAAAACGTAAATAAGCTTTGTAGTTAAATTTGAATTACTTTTAATAGACAAAATCATTCCAATGCTTATGGCTAGACTTATAAGCAGAGGCAAAAAGAAAAAAAGAAAAAGTAAGCCCCAAAAAAATCCAATTGGATTTCCTACCATAAAATGCTCCTTGCAATAATCAATTGGGTCATGCTCACCTCAATGTCAGACATAATCTAACTCTACCAAGGTATTCGCTAATTGTGGATAACACAAAAATATAACGTTTTAGTATTTGTGCGTTGCGCTGTTTGCATGGCACAAACCGCTTGCAGGACTTGGCCGATGCCTAGTCAAAATCAATTGGTATGCTTCATGCTATAGGAATTTGATATTTTTGAGGCTAGCTCTGGGCTACAGAGCAGTTTTGAATTGATTACGAGGCTTAATTTGTATGTGTTCAATTGCAATTCCCTTGTCATTGTGGTGTTCCATCACATCTTTTTTAAGTCTAACTGATTCAATGAGGTTAATACACTCGATTGAGTCAGCATTAGCTCTGCGGCTTAGTTCAACGCTGCAAGCAACTGCAGCTGTAACATAACTTGTGCATGCGCGAATATTTTACCGCACATACACAAGTGGAGAGTAAGCTGTCA
>NZ_JACJFI010000223.1 GCF_014164505.1 Shewanella sp. SG41-4
GTTTGGTTAAAAAGCGAAAATGTTGCCGGAACGGCAGGGGTGATCCAAGAGGGGATTGCTGTTGATCCCCTTTTGGCCCGTGCAGGGTGGAACCTTGCGATCTTAATTCAAACGAAGTTTGAAAAGTCTGATATCGGTGAAGCGCCACGACGTTAGTGGCCGCAGGCCATGCCTAACCGATATACTTATCAAAAACCTATTTATATCCCCAAGGCGCTGGCGGTAATGCCACTGGTTGAGATAAATCAAACTCGACTTTAAAATCTCGATCCTCACGACTTAAACGATAGGTAAAAGTATGCGCTTCAATCATCATCTGCCATTCGTTAGTAACCGACTGTGTTAAGCCATTTTGTTTAAAATTAGCAATAGAGTCTGCATCAACAGGAAAAGTCTGCATATTTGCGGTACCGGTATCGCGGGTCTCTCCACCATACATGGTCACTTTGTCATCGCTGCCATCTTTATGACGATGATCATGCTTTAAGCGCAATCCGGTATCGGTTTGAGTTATCACCCAAGTGCGAGAGTGATCAGCGCCTACATGAAATGGAATACGTAACTGATGATCGGTGCAGTCTCTTACGTGCATAATTAATGGTTTGCCACTAAAGCCATCCCCTTCACTGCCGCCAGCAGTGATTTTACCGGCAAAAGCTTTACCACAAAGAGCGCTAATCGCTTCAAAAAATTGCTGTTGCTGTACCGAGTTTGCGGCATAAGCAGGATTAACCAACATAGCGCTACCACACAGCAATACACCACTGAGATATCCGCTAAACCTAATTAACGTTGGCATAATGATCATTCCTTGTTTATCAAACCATTGAGTAATTTAATCAATAAAGTGCAGTCGTATAACAAAACGGCTACTGAGCTGACTAAATTAAAAGACGAAAGTACCGAACAAGATTACCTTGTTATTGAATCTATTACTGCTAAAAAAACAAAACCCGCAAACGTTAATGCGGGTTTTTTATGGCGGTAAGTTAGCTTACTTGGCGTATTTAGATTTAGTCGCCCAAGTGTTCGCTTTAGCTGGACGCTTAGCACCTTGGCTGTTGGGCGCCTGGCCTTTTGCCGCTTGGCCCGAAGCCTTCGCTGGAGATTTAGGCTTTTGCCCTACTGGCTTAGAACTGCCTTTATCCGCTTTAGCACTGCCTTTATCCGATTTAGTGTTGCCTTTTCGGTCTTCAAACTGATCGGCAGAAAAACGCGTCATGGCTTTTTGGCCGCTTTGTTCTTTCGCTTTAGCCGATGGCTTTTGGCCCCACTTCACTTTAGTTTGCTCGTTACGCGTTTCGGGTGGTACCAAATGATTTGGACCATTACCAATTAACGACTCTTTACCCATAGCAACTAAGGCTTCACGGATCATCGGCCAGCCCATTGGGTCGTGGTAACGCAACAAGAATTTATGCAATTTACGCTGACGACCTTTTTTAGGCACTGTCACTTGTTCACTATCATGCTTAATGTTTTTCAGTGAGTTAAGTTCGGTATGATAAATCGTGGTCGCATTTGCCATCGGAGATGGATAAAAGTTTTGGACCTGGTCGAGCTTAAATTTCTGCCCTTTTAACCATAATGCCAAATTAACCATGTCTTCATCGGTAGTACCAGGATGCGCCGAAATAAAGTACGGAATTAAAAACTGTTCTTTACCCGCTTCTTTAGAAAACTTATCAAACAGTTCTTTAAACTTGTCATAGGTTCCCATACCTGGCTTCATCATTTTACTGAGCGGGCCTTCTTCGGTATGTTCAGGGGCAATTTTTAAATAACCGCCCACATGATGCTTAGCTAACTCTCTAATATATTCAGGGTTTTCGATAGCCAAATCGTAACGAACGCCCGAAGCAATTAACACTTTTTTAATGCCCGGCACTTCACGTGCCGCTTTGTATAAGTCGATGGTGTGTTTATGGTCGGTGCCTAAATGGCCACAAATAGACGGGAACACACACGATAAACGTCGACAGGTTTTCTCCGCTTTCTCACTGGTACAACCTAAACGGTACATGTTCGCCGTTGGGCCACCCAAGTCAGAAATGACGCCGGTAAAACCAGGCACTTTTTCTTGAATATCTTTAATTTCTTTGATGATCGACTCTTTCGAGCGACTTTGAATAATGCGTCCTTCATGCTCGGTAATCGAACAGAATGAACAACCACCAAAACAACCGCGCATGATATTGATGGATGTCTTAATCATATCGTAGGCAGGAATTTTTTCTTTGCCGTACATCGGATGCGGGATGCGTTGATAAGGTAAATCGAATACCGCATCCATTTCGTCGGTGTTTAATGGCCACGCAGGTGGGTTTACCCATACACCACGGTTGGCATCGTGTGGTTGAAACAACGCACGGGCACAACCCGGGTTTTGCTCTTGGTGCAAAATACGCGAGGCATGGGCATACAAATACTTGTCTTCGCTGACCTTGTTATAGGCAGGAAGTAGCACATAGGTTTTTTCCCATGGCTTTGGACGAGGCGGTTGAACGCTAATGGCCTTAGGAGCCTCGTTATCAAAAATCTTTTCGTCTGTTGGACCTGACAAATTACTGCAACCAACATCATCAGCACCATATGGGCTAGGTAATGGCTCAATTTTATGTAATTGGTCAATTTTGCGTGAATCCATGCCACGCCAACCGGGCATAGGCTCTTTACGCATTGTTGCGGTACCACGAACATCGTCAATATCGCCAATGGCTTCACCAGCAGCAATACGGCGTGCAACTTCCATTAATGGTCGTTCAGCATTGCCGTAAATTAAAATGTCGGCTTTAGCGTCAAAAATCACACTGCGACGAACTTTATCCGACCAATAATCATAATGGGCAATACGGCGTAAGCTGGCTTCAATACCGCCAATAACAACGGGTACGTCTTTAAAGGCCTCTTTACAACGCTGGGTGTACACGGTTACCGCACGATCTGGGCGTTTGCCACCAATATCACCAGCAGTGTAAGCATCATCATGACGTAACTTGCGGTCAGCGGTATAACGGTTAATCATCGAATCCATGTTGCCAGCGGTTACCCCAAAAAATAGATTTGGGCGACCTAGCTGCATAAAGTCTTCTTTGTTTGACCAATCAGGCTGCGAAATAATACCCACACGATAACCTTGGGCTTCTAACATTCGCCCAATCACCGCCATACCAAAACTTGGGTGATCAACATACGCGTCGCCAGTCACGACAATAATATCGCAACTATCCCAACCTAAAATATCCATCTCTTTACGAGACATGGGTAAAAAAGGTGCTGTTCCGTAGCATTCAGCCCAAAACTTTGGATAATTAAATAACGTTGACTCAACTTGCATGTATATGACCTACATAAATGGGGAAAACCAGCCTAGCTGATCCGATGACAACATCAGCCTACGGCTGAATTTAACGGACGCGGAGTATAGCAGTACAGCGGCACTAAGTGTGACTAAAAAAACATCAAAAGTGAAATATTTTTATCCCTTTATAACCTTGTAAAACACGCGGGAATATTGCTATTCCCGTATACTTTCAATACTATAACCCTAGAAAGAAGCCAATATTAGCGACCGCTAAAACTAATAGCACAATCCAAGTGGTTAACACACTCCAAAAACGACCGAAGTGATGGCCGCCTTGACCTTGATTTAATCCAATAGCATGTAATAAACGCGCAACAATCCAAGCCGTGCCCAAACTGTGAATCAAGTAAACCGGCATACCATTCAGTTCAGCCAGTGCTAACAAAATTAGTGCTATGGGCGCATTTTCCATTAAATTGCCATGAGCTCTTATTGCAATGGATAATCCTTGATGGCCACCATCACCGATGCCTATTTTATTCACTCGGCGGAATTTTACCACTTTGTAAGATAATGCTAAAACCAACAGCGCCGTTAAGCCGGCATATAAACCCGATACCATCAATGTCATGTGTTATTCCTTAAGTCGACTATATTGTTATTATTAGACTAATCTTTGATTTGTTGATGTTATGACTGCATTTTGAATCAGTTTGGCTGTAAACACACGCCTTAATCGGTTAATATTCGCGCCAAAATAAGCTCAATACCTTAACAAAGAGTGACTACTGCCCAGTGGATAATCAGGATTTTTTAGAAAAACGTAGATTTATCATTAAATTAGGTAAATATCTGCACAAGTTTGGTACTCCTGCGTATCGCTTAGAATCCCATTTACAAACGGTATGTAATACCCTCGGTATTGAAGGCTATTTCTTAATATCGCCAACATCGATGACATTTGTACTCCAACATGACACTGAGCAAGAATATAATCACGTTGCACGCGTTAAACCTGGCGATTTAGATTTAGGCTCATTAGCACGTACTTTTGAATTAGTTGAAGAGCTCAGTTCTGGACAGCGAACCCTGCAAGAAGCGTTAGAGCGCTTAGAAGAAATTGCCAATAAACCTAATCCTTATGGCCATAAACTGACGCTGTTAGCTTTTGGTTCAAGTGCGGGTGCATTCGCGATGTTAATGGGTACCGGTTGGCATGACGTTTTTTGGTCAGCTATTTTAGGCTTGCTGGTATACAGCTTAGTTTTTTGGGCGGAACGCTCAAAACGTATAGCAGAAATGCTCGAACCTATGGCGGCTGTGGTTTGCGCTATCTTGGCGACGGGGATTGCGCAATTTGACCCGAGTATCAATTTGCCTGTGACCATTTTGTCTGGGATCATTATTTTTGTTCCTGGTCTTGCACTCACACTCGGCTTAGCAGAGCTTGCCGCCCGCGACTTAATCTCCGGTACTGCACGTATTATGGATGCTGTAATGCAATTGTTTAAATTGTATTTCGGCGCAGTACTTGGTATGACTATTGGTAAAGCTATATTTGGCGAGACAATTTATATAGAGCCAATACCACTACCCCGTTGGGCTATTTGGTCTGCGGTGCCGTTATTGTCTATGTCACTGGCAATCATCTTTAAGGCACGTTTAAAAGACTCTCCTTGGGGCGTGTTTGCCGGCATTGTGGCATTTTTCTCTGCCATGTTAGGCGGGATTTACTTAGGGGAATCTATTGGTATTTTTGTTGGTGCGTTAGCTGTAGGTATTTATTCAAATCTATATGCTCGTTGGATGAAGGCTCCAGTGTCTATTGCCTTGCTACAAGGTATCGTCATCCTCGTTCCCGGTAGCAAAACCTATATTGGTCTTAATGCATTAATTTCGGGCGAAACCATGTTGAATCAAGCCCATTTAGGCTCACAAATATTCCTAATCTTTATGTCCTTAATCGCTGGACTCATATTCGCTAACGTTATCGTGCCTCCCCGTCGATCGTTATAAATCTAACAACTTACCATTACATTCAGATCGAAATAAGGGCAGCTATAAATACTGCCCTTATTTTTTAACAACTCAAATACCCATACTTTTTTAATGGCTTAATGATATATATATTCAAGCTAAATGTTTGACTATTATGTTATTCAGGTATGATATGAAACAAAGAGGCAACATAAAAGGTTCATATTGAAAACAACAATTCTATTTTTACAGGCCTCTCAAACACATAACAATAAAAATAAGGACGAAGCCATGCCAATCATATTTATGGCAGTATTTTTTTTCGTCATCCTGCTTTCTTCGCCTGCTGTTCAAGCAACTATTGCTGACAGTCCGGCACAGTTAAAAGCCAACGATGACTCTGTCACTACGCCCTCTAGTCCATCGACAATCAATAAGCATGATGTCGAAAAAGTCGCAAACATTGTAATTGTTAGTCATCCTATTTTTGATGAGTCAGCTCCGGACGCTATTTTCCTTCACCGTTGGGCAAACTATCTGCATATTAATACCAAAGAGTCGACCATCCTCAATAGCTTAAGCTTTGAAAAAGGCGAAAAAATTACTCAAAAAGATCTTGAAGAAGCGCAGCGCTTATTACGTTACGAGTCTTATATTCGAGATGCTGATATCAACATCGCCAGAAAAGATCCACTCGCCGACGACAACGTTGAAGACGTGGTATTAGTCGAAACCTGGGATAACTGGTCATTACTGCCGACAGTCAGTTTGAGTAAAAATGGCGGCGACACTAAATATTCCTTCGGTATGAAAGAAGATAACCTGCTGGGATTAGGGGTTAAAACTAAAATAAAATACCAATCAAGTGCCGATCGTACCGGTTACAAGTTTGCCTTTGATGCCCCAGTAAGATGGATTAAACACGGTAACGTTTCAGTTGATTTTTACGACAACAGTGACGGCCAAGCATCTGCACTTGCTTTTAATAAGCCCTTTTACACCCTTGATACCCAAAACATGTACTCAGCGTCATGGTTAACAGATACCCGCATCGACACCATAAGACAAAATGGCCAAGACATTAACGAATTTGAACATGTTATTGATTATGCTAACGTTGGATTTGGTTGGTTAGTCGATAAAACGCCAGATCAATTGCACCGTATTAGCCTAGGGATAACCCAAGACCAACATCAATTCAATAACATCGACGATTACCCTATTTCACCATTACCGTTTGATCGTGAGTTTGTTTACCCTTGGATCAGCTACGAATACCTGCAAGACCAATACACAGTGCTGCACAATATTCATCTAATTAATAATAACGAAGACTTTAACTTAGGTTGGCACCACACTGTAAGTTTA
>NZ_JACJFI010000224.1 GCF_014164505.1 Shewanella sp. SG41-4
ATGCCTTAATCAGGATTTTTAGCGTATTTTAAGATCAAACTGATGGTTTTACGAATAAGGAAGACTAACATATAAAAAATGACCTATTGTCATAAATACATTTAGTTAGCTGGAAAAACGGCTATTTGATGACCGTTTATTATTCAGAGTATAGCTTACTTAATAAGATCGCTAATTCTGAACTCAGTAAATGATTTTACGGTGGTAAACTGTTGTTGAAATAACGACCAAATTTCATGCGTAACCAATCAATTAGTTGCTAATGTTGTAAACTAGCTAATGAACTTCATTAACTTCAACATTAATGATGAACTCATCGCCGCAATATTGAGAGGCAAGTTATTTCGATTAATCTATTGCACATATTTACCCAAACAATTGCTTAAATTGATCCCAAATCCCCAAAGACATCTCAGGAAACAAATCGATACCCAAAGCTGATTTTAGTAAATACACTAACAATAAACCAAACAACATCAACACGATAATGGTTGCAACAATGCTTAGCAATAACATCGCAACTGATATTTTTTTCTCTCGTCTGGTATAAGCGCGTTTGTTTTTGCCTAATAAAAAAACATAGTAAAAGCGCCATTTGATAAAAGGAATTTTAAACGTTCCACGATTAACAATAAAATGTCCACCCCAAACTTTCGGTCCTAATGTCTGCTTAATGCCTAATAACTGAGTATCGGTGTAACTCTCTGCAATATCTTGAGGTAACCGGTTGAGTAACTTACTGATCAAAGGATCTTGACGGATATCGGCAGTAGAGACGTTTGC
This sequence comes from Shewanella sp. SG41-4, assembly GCF_014164505.1. GTDB lineage: Bacteria > Pseudomonadota > Gammaproteobacteria > Enterobacterales > Shewanellaceae > Shewanella. The sequence goes on from NZ_JACJFI010000224.1 coordinate 784, forward strand.
CGAATTAGGTTGTGAGGTTACCGATGTTTGTATCATGCATTATCCATTAAATAATCTGATGACTTCATCATAGACAAAAATACTGCAGTTGACATGCATTTTAAATCAGCGCTTTAACCTTAGCCAACTGGGACTGGAACAATAAGCTATGTTGATGTGTTACTACCCTACTTTCTAGCTCACCTTGTGCAATGAGTCGACATGCTTCATCCGCTTCAAAGTGATACCCCAATGATGTTCTGTTATCAATAAAACTATCGACCAATTCATCTAGTCGATACAAACTGCATTCAGATGCCCTAAATGCATCAGGAATAACAATGTAACCCTTGTCGCCAATAAGATACGCGTTATTACTTAATCGGCACTGAAAAGATGTGGCTAAGCTCACCGTGACATCACCACTTTTACCAATGATAATCACATCATCTTCTACTCCGGTTTCACATATATGTGCTTGAACATATAGATTATCGATATCTGCTTTAACAAAATAATCAGCAATTGCTAACGGGTAAATGCCCATATCCAATAAACATCCACCAGCTAATTGCGGATTATATTCACGCCCATCTGGCGCAAATGGGATCGGATAACCAAAATCGACTTTAACGTGTTTAAGCTGACCAATTTGGCCTTCATCTAACCATTTTTTGGCTTGTTGCATTGCGGGCAAAAAATAAGTCCATAATGCTTCCATCAACAACAAACCTTTGTCTTTAGCTAATGTAACCAGAGTTTGGCATTCATCAACCGACACGGTCATCGGCTTTTCTCACAACACGTGTTTACCAGCCATTAAAGCATCATAAGCTTGCTGAAAATGAAAATTATGTGGGGTGGCGATATACACAATATCAACCTCAGGATCATCAAATAACGCCTGGTATCCTTGATAGGCCTTTTCAGCGCCATACTGCTTAGCAAATACATCGGCATCCGTTTGTTGTCTCGCAGCTACAGCATATAAATGACTATTAGCCGAAAAGGCTAAGTCTTGACAAAATAACGCCGCTATTCTGCCAGTACTAACAATTCCCCAGTTTATTCTAGTCATTTATTTTCCTTAATATTATGTCTAATCCTAATGTTGTAATCTTCATTTTGGTCCTCTCCCAATATAATTATTTGTAACCACTTCAATCATGGCACATCGATGCCGAAGTGGAAGGAGACCATCACATCAGGTTATTTATTATGAGTAACAATAGCGCCAAGGCTAATAAATTAATAGTAAGTTAAAAATATCATCATTTTCTGTCGCTATAGCCGTTACGATTTTTCTGTTTGTGCTACTTTATTGTATCGATATTCAATATTAACTCGCGAGTCGCAATGAATACGCTAACCCTTGAATACATCAAAAGTATATTGCCTCAAAGGCCAGATAACAGCCATAAAATGACTTTTGGCCATGTATTGAATATTGCCGGTTCGTTGCATTATCGGGGGGCTGCTTATCTGTCGAGTTTATCCGCGTTACGAGTTGGTGCGGGTTACGTTACTTTAGCCAGTAGTCCATTGGTATGTGATAGTGTGAGTGCACAAACGCCGATTGTGGTTACCTTGCCACTACTCACTCATGTAGCAGAACGATATGATGATGCAGAACCGCGCATTGATTTGCTATCAACAAAGAAGCATTCGAAAATTCACTCAATTGATGTACAAACAATTGATAAAAAAGCTGTTTTACAACTCCGAGATAAACTCAGCCAAGCCAGTGTGATTACCGTTGGCAGTGGATTAAGTATTGCTCAAAGTACTGATCAACTCGGCATTGTCCCTAGCCATAATCCTCTTGATAATAATCTTCTAGATAGTAGCCTTCTCGATAACATAAATCATCACAACAACCCTTTAACGGGCTTAACAATTCCAGATGGTAATTGTGAATTTTTTTACGCATTATTAACCGAAATACAAACTAATAATAATCCGGTGATATTTGACGCTGACGCACTTAATTTTATGAGTCACTTAATTAACCAACAAACACCCCTTACCCCAACTGCGATAACACTCCCTAAAAACAGCATTGTGACTCCGCACCCAAAAGAGCTTTCAAGGTTACTCAATGTTGATGTTGGTTCAATACAAGCCCAACGGGTTCATTTCGCGAGTTTAGCCGCTAAGCAATTGCATACCATTGTGGTTCTTAAAGGTAAGCATACCGTCATTAGCGATGGTAATACTGTTTTCATTAATCCTACAGGTAACAGCGCGTTAGCAAAAGCCGGAACGGGTGATGTGTTAACGGGCATGATTGCAGGGTTTTGTGCACAAGGTGTTAGCTCAATAAATGCCGCTTGTTTAGGTGTGTATTTGCATGGTTTAGCAGGCGATATTGCCGCAGAAGACTTAAGCCAATATGGTGTGCTAGCAAGTGATCTACTCGACTATATTCCTAAAGCCATTTTACAAGTGTTAGCAGTTTAACCAAAGGTTTGGCCGATACGGCATCAGTGTGTGATTGTTACCAACGCCTAAATTCCTTGCCAAAGACAACATCGTAATCATGTATGCTATAAGCGTTCACTCATGCCACGATTTCAAACACAAAAGTACATTACATACGCATCAACGACTAAGGGTTATATGTAGAATAGCCTTAATATAAGCCACTTTTTTGAACTAAAAAACCCGGAAGCACTATAAGTGTACTCCGGGTTATAATTAGCTATTGCAGGTTAGTACTATTTAGCAGCGTTTCGTGCTTCAGTAAGCCAACCGTTCCATTTATCTTGGTTTTTAGCAATCCACTGATCTACGTGGTGTTGAATATCTTGCTTACTCTTTTCACCATCGTTCATACGAGTATTTTGTTCGTTGATATCAGCAAGCGGTAATGTAAATTCCTCAAAAAACTTCCTTGCTGCGGGATTCTGCTTTGTAAATTCTTTGTTGGCAACTATCTGAATGTCAGAAGCAACAAAACCAAGTTTTATCGGATCAGAAACCGCGCCTTCAAGTCCATTTACCGTCATTCGCTCAATGGCAGAGCTTTGAGCTTTAGTCGGATTAATTTCAGGCACGTTTATCCACACAACGTCCTTGCCTGGTTTCATTTTAAAAATGGTCCAGTTTGGAGCCCAAGTATAGAAAAATATTGGTCCACCATTTTTATAACCAGCCATTGCTGATGCGATCCCTGCAGCATATGCCGCTTTCACCGGATTAACAAAATCTTTCAGACCGTAAACATCCATATGGTGTGAGATAACTTTTTCGCATCCCCAACCCGGAGGACAAGCAGTCAAATCGGCTTTACCATCTCCATTGGTATCAAATGCTTTCTTCACTTCAGGTCGTTTAAAGTCTTCGAGGGAGGTAATATTAAATTTATCGGCCTCTTTTTTGGAGATTAAATATCCTCCTAATCCACCCGCTTTAATTACATAACCAATCTTTTCAGCTTTTTTATCAAAATTTTTCGGTAGTTGATCGTTATGCATTGGAAACCAACCATTGGTCCAATAATCAATATCACCGAGAGTAACTGTTTTGTAAAAGATTGGATTAACCAAAGTTTTGGGCTTTTCAACATCATACCCAAGGGTCTCAAGACCTCGTCGCACAAGTGCTTCCTGAAAAAAACCAGTGTCCCACGTCGCTCGAGCTGGTTTAACCGTTATACCTTCTCCAGGCTTGAGAGTATCAGCAATAGCGACTGACCCCGTCATTGTCATTGCAGCTAAAGCTGCGCCCAGTATTACTTTTTTAAGTATCATTTTACGTCCTTATTTTTTGGGGTTGCCATTGATTGGGTGATTCTATCTAGAATGATTGCTAATAAAACAATCGCAAGACCGCCAACCGTGGCCAAACCAATATCAAGTGTATTTAAGCCCAGAACGACAGGTGCCCCGAGGCCTCCTGCGCCAATCATTGCGGCGATAACCACCATGGAGAGCGACATCATGATGGTCTGATTAAGACCAGCCATGATGGTCGGAAGAGCAAGTGGTATCTGAACTTTAAGTAAAACCTGCGAGCTTGTTGCCCCAAAGGCGAGCGCAGCCTCGACTAACTCTGGGTGTACCTGCCTGATACCGAGACTGGTTAATCTAACCAACGGTGGCAGGGCAAAAATGATGGTTGCAAGAACACCCGCAGTGTTACCAATAGAAAAAAGCATTACAATCGGTACCAAATAGACAAAGGCTGGCGTTGTCTGCATTGCATCCAAAATGGGTCGTAGAATGTTATTAACACGATCACTGCGTCCAGCCCATATACCAAATGGCACGCCAACAACGGTGCAGAACACAACAGATGAAAATACCATGGCGAGGGTTATCATGGTTTCAGACCAGAAACCAAGCAGACCAATGAGAATCAACGATGCAAGCGTAAAACCAGCAAGTTTGAAACCTGATACCCGCCAAGCAATGACGCCGAACAGCGCAATAACAAGTAGAGGTGAAGTTGCCAGAAGTCCATCTGACACACTCGATAAAATGAAATCTACGGGCCATTTTATCATCTGAAAAAACCATCGATACCCTTCTACCAACCAGTCAACAAGGCTTGTGATCCATGCATCTAAGGGAATAACTCTTTCATCAAAACTGAACATAATATAAAACTCCTGAAGCTAGTATTCTAAGATGCTGACTGCTCAAAATAAGTCCCTTTCTCTGCACGGTTTAAGGTACGAAGAAACAGATTTTTAGAAACAACTCCGCGATATCTATTTTCTGAGTTTACAACTGGAATAGGCCAAGAATGAGAAGCTACCAAAGGTAAAATGTCCTGAAGACTATCGGTTTCCTGAACCGATTCAGCTTCTGTAAGAAAAGCATGCTCAAGTTTGCTGGTACCATTTCCTTGGTCAATAGCGTCACGCAGGGAATCTGAAGAGACAACACCTAAAAACCGGTGTTCTGAGTCGAGTACATAGGCAAATTCGCGATCTTTAATACTCAACATTTCTAATGTGGCTCTTGGGCTACCTGCTTTAGTATGCCAAACGACCGTTGGATGGGTATCGCGGGCAATGTCTCCTGCGGAGATAACACCGGTTGGATCCACACCACGGAAAAATGCTCGTACATAATCGTCAGCGGGATTTTGCAGAATCTCTTCTGGCGTCCCCACCTGAATCACTTGGCCGCCCTGCATAATGGCAATTCGGTCACCAATACGTAATGCTTCGTCTAAATCATGGGAGATAAAAATGATGGTGCGCTCGTGACGATCCTGCAATTTAAGCAGTTCGTCCTGCATCTCAGTCTTAATCAGAGGATCAAGCGCCGAAAAAGCCTCATCCATGAGCAAGATATCAGGATCAACCGCTAAGCCTCGCGCCAATCCAACTCGCTGCTGCATACCACCACTTAACTCATTGGGATATGCATTCTCCAAGCCTTCAAGTCCAACCTGTTTTAAAGCATCTAGAGCTCGCTCTTCTCGCTGTTTCTTATCCATGCCATCAAGCTCGAGGCCAAATGCTGCATTTTCTAACACTGTTTGATGAGGCATAAGAGCAAAAGACTGAAACACCATACTGGTTTTACTTCTGCGAAACCTTACCAGCTCATCCTTATTCATTTTAAGGATATTTTGACCATCGACTAACACCTCTCCAGACGTTGGTTCAATGAGCCTGTTTAGCATTCTTACTAGAGTTGATTTTCCTGAGCCGGACAGACCCATCACGACAAAAATTTCACCTTTGTTTACTGTAAAACTTGCACCTTGTACTGCAACTGTAAATCCAGTCTGTTCGTAAATCTCTTCTTTACTTTTCCCTTGCTCAAGTAATTTCACCCCCTTGCAAGGGTCAGAACCAAAACCCTTATAGAGGTTTTTTATTACTATTT
>NZ_JACJFI010000225.1 GCF_014164505.1 Shewanella sp. SG41-4
ACTAGTTGATTTCTTCAATTTAGGCCGCGTTGCACTTTATGCACAAAGCTTGGATCAGAAAATTGCATGGATGTACGACGCAGATGCGAAGTCTTGGAATAAGTTAGACGATAGCTACCTACGTGATATTACTAAAGGTATCCGCATTGCTCGTAAGCAAGGCGCTCTAGACCTATTCGCATTACCAATCCCTGCTGCGGAGACTGCACAATAATGAAGAAGTTAATTACATCAGTGCTAGTAGCTGCAACTTTCTCTTTAACAGCTGGTATGGTTTCTGCTGCAGATGCACCAAAAACTATCGGTCAACTGTTACAGCAAGTTAAAGCCGACCGAGCTAACGAAGGTAAGACAAACGCTAAGCGTGAAAGAGAGTTTCAAGCGGAACGTGGCGATAAAGCTGAATTACTTAAGCGTGAAAAAAATGCCCTGTCTGCTGAAAAGCAACGTGGTAAAGATTTGAACCAAGCATTCTTGGACAACGAGCGTAAAATTGCTCAGTTAGAAGAAGACTTAAAAACTGCTCAAGGTGACTTGGGTGAAATGTTTGGTGTTGTTAAAGGTGAAGCCGGTGATTTCTCTGGTAAGTTAGCTGCGTCTAACATCAGCGCTCAGTTTCCTGGTCGTGACACCTTTATTGCTGAATTGGGTGCGCGTAAATCACTGCCTAAAATTGAAGAGTTAGAACAATTTTGGGAAGCACAGTTATTTGAAATGGTTGAGTCAGGTAAAGTTGTTAAATTTGATGGTGATGTTACTGCTATCGACGGCAACGTAGTTAATACCGCTATTCACCGTGTAGGTCCTTTCAACTTAACTGCTGAAGGTAAATATGTTGTTTACAAACCTGAACTTGGTTTAATTCAACAATTATCACAGCAACCAGAAGGCTACCAGGTTAGTGCCGTTGGTTCGTGGGAAAATACTACTTCAGGTGTTGCTCCTTTCTATATCGATCCAGCTCGTGGTGTGTTACTAAACATCTTTACTAACAAAGCTAGTTTAGAAGATCGTTTAGAAGCCGGTGGAACGATTGGTTACATCATTCTTGCATTGTTAGCATTAGGTATGTTGATTGCGGTTGAACGTTTAGTCACTCTGACTATCATTGGCGCTAAAGTGAATGGCCAACGTAAAAACATTGAAAATCCTGGTAACAACGCTTTAGGTCGTATTCTAAAAGTATACCAGTCAAATAAAGATGTTGATGTTGAAACGCTTGAGCTGAAACTTGATGAAGCTATCTTAAAAGAAACACCTGCTCTAGAAGCTCGTATTTCAATTATTAAAGTTATTGCTGCTATTGCTCCTATGATGGGTCTATTGGGTACAGTTACCGGTATGATCGCAACCTTCCAATCTATTCAATTATTCGGTACTGGTGACCCTAAATTGATGGCTGGCGGTATTTCTATGGCGCTTATTACGACTGTTCAAGGTCTTATCGCTGCATTGCCTCTAATGTTGTTACACGCAATCGTAGTTGCTCGTAGTAAGTCTATTGTTCAAGTTCTTGAAGAACAAAGTGCCGGTATCATTGCAGAACATGCTGAGAAGAGGGCTGACTAATGATGCTAATCCTGATGGACGTATGGGATTCCGTCAGGGGCTTCATGGCCTCCGGAGGCGATGTCCTCTGGTTGGTTGCAGCTGTGCTATTTCTCATGTGGGTGTTAATGCTTGAACGTTATTGGTATCTAAATTGGATATCACCAAAACAACATCAAGCAGTTATCGCCTCATGGGAAGCAAGAGAAGAAACAACTTCTTGGCATGCTCACCGTATCCGTGAAGCTTGGGTATCCCAAGCGAAGCAAGATTTGAATGCACGTATGCTGTTAATCAAAACCCTAGTAGCCATTTGTCCAATGATTGGTCTATTAGGTACTGTAACCGGTATGATTTCAGTATTCGATGTGATGGCAGTTCAGGGGACGAGTAATGCTCGTTTAATGGCCGCTGGTATCTCTATGGCCACAATGCCGACAATGGCAGGAATGGTTGCAGCTCTATCGGGTGTTTTCTTTAGCACTCGCTTAGACTCAAAAATGAGAATCAGTTTAGAAAAGCTAAAAGACAGCATGCCTCACCACTAGAGAGAGTTTGAACATGGCACGTAAGAAGCATTCCACTATGGAAGAGGAAGCGCAAATTGATATGATCCCGATGCTAGACATCGTGTTTATCATGCTGATCTTCTTTATTGTAACAACATCGTTTGTTAAGCCATCAGGCTTAGACTACAACAAGCCTAAAGCGTCACAGGCTACGTCTAAACCTTCGGCGAACATCTTTATTGGTATCAGCAAAACTGGTGTCATTATGATGGAAAACCGTCAGGTTGATATCGAACGTGTAACTGCAAACGTAGAACGTATGTTGGCGGAAGCACCTGAAGCAGCTGTACTGATCCAAGCAGACAAAGACGCTTTACATGGTTTAGTCGTAAAAGTGCTTGATAATGTTAAAGCTGCAGGTATCGATAAAATTTCAGTATCAGCGGGGAATGAGTAATATGCTAAGAGCACTCGTATCAATAATCATTGGTGCTGCGGTGACTTTTGGGCTGTTTGCTTTCATGGCTTTCCTGGTCGGCGGTGGCGCACAACGCAACGGCGACTCAGTGGAATCCCCTGTTATTGAAATTACGATGGATAAACAGGATTCGAAGGCACAGAAAAAACCAAGGGTTACACCTAAGCCACCTCCACCACCGGAGCAGCCACCGAAGCCGGATACTACTCCACCAGATTCATCAACTAATATTGACACTAATATGGCGTTCAATATGGGTGGTATCGAAGCTGGTGGACCAAGTACAGGTTTCAAGCTTGGTAACATGATGACCCGTGATGGCGATGCTACGCCTATTGTTCGAATTGAGCCTCAGTATCCAATTGCTGCAGCTCGTGATGGTAAAGAGGGTTGGGTTCAACTTAGCTTTACCATTAACGAACTTGGTGGTGTTGATGACGTTTCTGTCATCAAAGCTGAACCTAAGCGTTTATTCGATCGTGAAGCGATTCGCGCATTGAAAAAATGGAAATACAAACCAAAGATTGTCGATGGCAAGCCATTAAAACAACCTGGTATGAAAGTCCAGCTTGACTTCTCACTAGAGAAAGGAGGTAGATAATGCGTAAAGTTACAAATATCGCTACAGCGTTATTACTTTCAATCTGTGGAAGTGCATTGTTGTCTAGTTCTGTAGTCGCTGCTGAAAAGTGTCCGATTGATTCACGTCAATCTCGTGCTGTTGGCGAAAGCGCTGCAAAAAAAGTACAAAAATCTTTTGGAGCATATACCGAAGGGAATTTAGACCAAGCAATTTCAATCTTGCTTGAGGCTAATGCTAAAAACGATTTCGACAAAGCGTATGTCGATCGTATGTTAGGTAACTTCTATGCCGAAAAAGGTCAGATGAAGACAGCAATCAAATATTTAAAGACTGCTGTTGATGCTGACATTCTTGGTGGTACTGATCATGCTGCAACAATGCGTTTGTATGCTGATTTACTATTACAAGAAAAAAAGTTTAAAGAAGCTATTCCATATTATTACAAGTGGATGGATTTTACCTGTAAAGCTGATGCTCAAATGTATCGCAGAATTGGTATCGCCTATACTGAACTAAAAGATTGGAATAAAGTACTGCAAGTAGCTGACAAAGGTTTATCTTTAGCTGAATCGCCTGATAAAGGTCTATATCAGATGAAGTTAACCGCTTACTTTAACCAGAAAAAGTACAAAGAAGCCGTAAAAGTGTTAGAAACTATGGTGCCTTTGTTCCAAGACGACAAACGTCTCTGGGTTCAGTTAGCTCAGTTTTACTTGATGACTGAAAATTATGACAAATCACTTGCTACATATGATTTGGCATATAAAAATGGCTTTTTAGAAACAGACAGTAACATTACTCGTTTGTCTCAATTGTTAGCGCAAAAAGGTTCGCCTTATAAAGCTGCTACCATTTTTGAAAAGCACATGAAGTCAGGTCTTATTGCTGAAAACGAGAAGAGTTTAACCACTCTGGCTGGTTTTTATCATAATGCTAAAGAGCTAAAAGAAGCTGCTTTTTACTACGGTAAAGCAGCTGCAGTTAGCAATAAGGGTGAATTGTATTTAAAACAAGGTCGTATCCTTGCTTTACAACAACAATTCAATGACGCTATTCCGGTGCTTAAAAAAGCACTTGATGCAGGCATTGATAACCCTGGTGAAGCTCAATTTGAGCTAGCATTAGCTTACTTAAGCCTTAAAAAGTATAAGTCTGCTTATCAGCGTGCATTACTAGCCGCTAATGATAAAAAGACTGAGCGCAGTGCTAAGAGCTATATTTCTTACATCAAAGAAAAAGCTCGTATTCACAACGTAACGCTTTAATCTAAGCTTGATTTAAAAAGCCCCTTTTTAGGGGCTTTTTTATTTTCTAATGAAACGATTTACTCATTCGTTTTGTAGATCATGTGCTCGTTACATGAATGGATTAAATGTAATGTCTGGTTTTCGGAATCAATTAATTGTTAGATAGTGTGTATTTGTAGAAGTTTAGTTTCATGTGCTGCATAGCAAAGATATAATAAGCTAATTGATTGCGTATGCTGAGTCTCGGATGACGCATAGTAAAAATATTACTCTGATGACTTTTGCTATCCAGAATGAGTAAAGCTGTATAAGTATTCCATTTCGCTTAAACCCGCAAAGCTTGGCGAGGGGGATGATGCCTATCTAACTGACACGGCTATTGAGTATTGGTAATTTGGTTTCGGGATAAATACAGCTTTAGTTAAGACTCGATGATTTAGTCATTAAATCCGTATTGCTTTGTTATCAGAAAAGTTGATAACAAAAGAATATTTTCATCGAGATTGAGTCGTTACACTGAGATAAATCGACACGCTAAAAAGGCGTGAATGAAATTGTGTTAAGGAATAATAAAAATGAATAAAACATTGTTGGCATTGACTGTGTCCTTATTATTAGTCGCTCAAGGTTGTTCTGAAGCCACTACAGTCTCATCTACGCCTGAAACCACAGCCGAATCTGGTGCAGCCGTTATGCCTCAAACTGCCTCAGAGCAGTATTTGGCAATGGTTGATAATTTTTTTAATGATCAATTAAAGCTTGAACCAATTTATGCCACTTTTGTGGGCGTTAATGATTATAACGACCAATTCGGTGGTGCATTAACTGAAGAGTATTTAAAGGCTCGTCATGATTTAAATAGCCGTTACTTTAGTCAAGCTAAAGCTATTGATGTTGATAAGCTTACGGCATCACTTAAGTTGAGTTACGACATGTTTATCTATGATCGTAATATGGAGCTTATTGGTGAAACTTATCCTGAATACTTCTTACCTATTAATCAGTTTTATAGCACAGTTTTTACTATGGTTCAGTTGGGCAGTGGTGAAAGTGCTCAACCATTTAAGACTGTTGAAGATTATCAAAACTGGTTAGGTCGCTTACGTGGTTTTATTAACTGGACAAAACTTGCACAGCAACGAATGGATGAAGCTATTGAAAGTAAAGTTGTTTTACCACGAGTACTTGTCGAGCGGATTATTCCTCAATTAGATGCCCAACTTGTTACAGATGCACAGAGTAGTTTTTTTTATTCCCCAATTAATTTATTGCCTGAAAGCTTCACTGCCGAGCAAAAAACACAATTAACCACAGAATACTCTCAACTTATTGATTCTGAATTATTACCGGCATTGACTCAGCTACGTGACTATGTAAAAAACGTGTACTTACCCAATTCACGTGCTTCAGATGGTTGGTGGGGTTTACCAAATGGCAAAGATTGGTATCAACACTTAGCTAATAGCCATACAACAACAACGTTATCAGTGGATGAAATTCATCAAATCGGCCTTTCTGAGGTCGCACGTATTTTATCTGAGATGGATAAGGTAAGAGAACAAGTTGGTTTTAAAGGTGATTTAACCGCATTTTTTGATTCTTTATCTTCAGAACCTCAGTACTTTTTTACTGACCGACAAGATCTAATTGATGGTTATATGACGATTAAAGATCATATAAATCAAGTATTGCCTCAGTATTTTAATGTGATGCCTAAAGCGGATTACATTGTTAAACCTGTAGAGGGTTTTCGTGAGAAATCTGCGGCTGGCGCCTCGTATGAATCACCAGCTGTTGACGGTTTACGCCCAGGTGTTTTTTATATCAATACTTACAACCTAAAAGCACAACCTAAATGGGGCATGACAACCCTTTCATTGCACGAAGCTGCTCCTGGTCATCATTTTCAGATTGCAATTAAACAAGAGTTGACTGACGTTCCACAGTTTCAGCGCTTCCAGGGTTACACTGCTTTTGAAGAAGGTTGGGCCTTATATGCAGAATATTTAGGAATTGAGATGGGAGTATTTAACGATCCCTATCAGTACTTTGGAAAGTTATCAGATGAAATGTTAAGAGCGATGCGTTTAGTCGTAGACACAGGGCTTCATGCTAAAGGCTGGAGTCGCGAACAAGCAATTCAATATATGAAAGACAATTCCCCAATGGCAGAATCTGAAATTGTTGCGGAAGTAGAGCGTGACATGGAAATA
>NZ_JACJFI010000226.1 GCF_014164505.1 Shewanella sp. SG41-4
GATTATTGATTAATGGTTAATGGTTAATGGTTATGAGTCTTCAAAACAAATTTCAATAAAGGCATTACCGAATTCGTGCGTAAAAGGCATCATAATTTTTTTGCCACGTGCTTTATGAGAAATAGTATGGTTTTTACCAGATACAACAGCCGGTGTCGCCATATCAAAGTCGTAGCCTTTTTCACTGAGTAAGTTTTTAGCTCCACCAGTAACCATGTTGGTTATTTCACCCACTAAATCAGTGACTTCATCGTTAATCACGCCAGGGTTTTCGCCTAGCATTTTATGCATAATTTCGAGAATTAACGCTTTTTCGAAAGTAATAGAAAGCGAACCGCGGGTTTTAGGCCCTACCATACCCATCAAACCTGATACGTCGCCTTTAGCAAGATCGTGGTTTTTTAACTGTGGTTTTCCGGGCTTTAAATCCATTGTCGCCATAGTTGAAATAACATTGACTAAAGACACTAGAAAGGGATTAATGAATTCAACGTTCATAGGCAAAGCGATCCTTCTATATTTTAAAGAGTGGCATAGTGTAAATAGAGGGCATAAAGAGTGCGTAACGCTACACGGCCCTGTCATCATAGTAGCTGACTAACACAAATACTGACTATATCAGTATAGTGAAATACAGGTTTAAGCTTAGAGCACAAAAATAAAATTGAAAGCGACATTAACGCTAAAAATATTTTTTATACAATTATTTAGTGTAACAAAAACTAAGAATGAGCAGTTAATTTACTATGGTCGGTTTAATGCTACAAGAACAACGCATCAATTGATTAAGTTGTTCATTAGAGTTGTTTCTCGTTGGAGTAAATATTGACTCCCCATGCACTTAAGAGCACTTGTAACGAGTAACAAGATCGCAACTTTTGAAGTATAAAACCTGATAAAAATCAGTTGATTCTATGCCAAAATGAGACACACCAACAGATACGCTTGAACTCACCTATTCCATAGCGTCGCTCCTAGATAGGTTTGCTGTGTTTTGGATGATAATTTAATCGCTTTACACCAATAAGATAGCAAATGTAGGATAAGACAAATCAATAACGTAAGCGGCTAGCTTTATCGAGACGTCTGTTAAATAAGTGTTTTGTGTAGATATGGAAGCAACATGAAAAATTTACTCTGTCTAATTTTAGCATCAATAATTTCGGTACCAGTAATGGCGAGTGAAAATGATTTTTGGGAATGGTTTAGTCACAACCAACAAGCTATCGAGTCATATGAGTCCGGTAATGAAACGTTGCTTGATGATATTTTAATAGCACTGCATAAATATAATGATGCATTGTATTTTGAGTTTTCAACTCAAAATGAAGTGAATGAATTTATTATTTCGGCAGGTGGCGATAGTGAGCAGTTTGATAGTGTATTTACATTAGTTGGTGCTGCCCCAAAGCTAAAAAATTGGGCGTTTATAGCCTTAAAACCAGCAATGGGTTTCGACTTCATCTCTACATATGAAGGTGTAGATTATGACCCCGATAAAATATGGTTTCTACCATTAGTTAGTCACTCCAGCCCAGACAAACTTGGCTTGAGAGTGGGTATACCACACTATAATAGTGAAACACACGAGCATTCTGTCAGCGCAATTTGGATAGTGTTAGATGCTGGTTTAGGCGAATTTAAAAGCTCGCAAAAAATTGATTATATAGAAACCGTAGAGTTACCCAGTAATCCAGAAGAGCTTGGATATATTGAATTTAATGAGATTGGCGACTACCTTGATTGGCTCGAGAAAAAAACATGACCAAACCGTGAGGCAACGGCAAAAATCGGCGCGCTTACTGTAAGCCGTCTGTGAGGCCAATGAGTTGCGATAAATGCCAATCGTGTTAAAAAAATAGTTAAAGCCCGAGATTTGACTGAAGCTATCTTGCTCACAAAACTGAAAGTCGAAGATGGAACTCTTACAAGTTTAGGTGTTGGCATTTATGCCAAGGTTTTTACGTATAGTGATCTTCCACTAAATCAGTAGACACATGTTTCTCGATGACGGGTTAATGATATAATTAGCTATTATTTAGTGCACCCCAGTTGTTTTAGCCTAATTTATGATTTCCCTACTGGCTCCTTGTGCGAAAACTTTTATCTAAAATGCACCTAAAAATGTGCATTAATACCGCAAATTATGAGTGTGAAAAATTCAGTGAATACAACACCAAAGCTAGTCATACCAACAGATACGCTTGATCGCACCTTTTCCATAGCGCCTATGCTGGATTGGACAGATCGCCACTATCGTTATTTTGCTCGTTTAATGTCGAGCAAAGCCTTGCTGTATACCGAGATGATCACCACGGGTGCCATATTGCAAGGTAAGGGTGATTATTTAGCTTATAACGAGCAAGAACATCCTGTGGCGTTACAGCTAGGGGGGTCTAATTCGGTTGATTTGGCGGCATGTGCAAAATTAGCTGCTGAGCGTGGCTATGATGAAGTGAACCTCAATGTAGGATGTCCGTCTGATAGAGTGCAGAATGGTCGCTTTGGTGCGTGTTTAATGGCTGAGCCTCTGCTGGTGGCGCAATGTGTTGACGCAATGAAGCAGGTAACCGATATTCCGATCACGGTAAAAACCCGTATTGGAATTGATGAGCAAGACAGTTATCCGTTTTTAACGGATTTTATTGAAACCGTGAGCGCCCAAGGCTGTAGTGCATTTACTATTCATGCGCGTAAAGCCTGGTTACAAGGATTAAGCCCTAAAGAAAACCGTGAGATCCCGCCGTTAGATTATGATCGGGTTTACCTGTTAAAGCGTGACTATCCGCACTTGAACATTAGCATTAACGGTGGCATTAAAACCCTCGAAGAATCTAAGCTGCATTTAGCCCAGCTAGATGGAGTGATGGTGGGGCGTGAAGCTTATCAAAACCCTTATATATTGGCGCAAGTTGATCAGCAGTTGTGTGGAATCGATACAGCGGTGATTACACGTCAGCAAGTGATTGAGCAAATGTTACCGTATATTGAGGCTCATTTAGCTCAAGGCGGTCGTTTAAATCACATTACCCGCCACATGATTGGTTTATTCCAAGGTTTACCAGGTTCGCGTGGCTGGCGTCGTCATTTAAGCGAGAATGCCCATAAGCCTAATGCTGATATTGGAGTTGTGCTAACAGCCGCTGAGTTTGTTGATGCCGAAGCACTGGCCAGTGACGAATCTACTTTGATATAACGCTCGAAATATAGAGAGGTTGTATTAAGATATTTTGTTATCAGATATTTCAATAGGATACGTTGTGAAATAAACGCCCAAACGGTCATGTTGATTACAGTTGTTATCATATATAAAGCGTCTATTCTTAGGCGTTTTGTGTATTTTGTCTTTCTTGTTTAAATAGTGAGTGAATCCATAAAGCCCGATAAACCGCAATGGCTAATACCATTGCCTATGATTACTTATGGAGAGAGGCCTAGAAATATTAGACCGTCAGTAACTTTTGACACTGACTATTGCCAGTAATTAATGTCAGTATCGATTGTTATTAATCCCGTTACTAAATCCTGCCACTACTCTAGTCACTCCTTTATTCTCTTAATCATCAACTCAGTCAGCGAAACGATTACACCTATCTCCTCACTCATCAACCACTAATCCAGTTACTCACTTAAGCACTGCTTTAACCACCAACCCAGCCAATCATTTATCAATTTATGGCGCAGTAGCATTTCAGTGGGTGGTGGTATTTTGCTATTTATTGCTACTTTTGAACCTTTCTAATCTGCTTAATAAAAATCACTGGTCATTTTCACTAACTACATGGTTAATTTTACTACCTGTTGGTTTTTTGAACTTGAATTTAGTTAGGTTGTATAAAAAATAATTAATTTATTTTGTTAATAATTAAGGTGTTAGATTTATTTTTTAAAGTTGGCACGCAGCTTGTAATACCTATTGTGTAATCAACTAGACGGGTGTTTAGTTGCCATTAACCAACACAAGAAAGGATGCCATTATGTCTACATTAACTTTAACCAACGTGATTCGCCGTAGTGTTCAATTATCAATTGCAGCAGCATTATTGGTTACCGCCAGTGTTTCGGCACAAGCAGATGAAATTTCAATCTCTAATACAGTGGCTGTGCTTGAGCAGAATATAACCCAAGCGAGCCAAGAGATGATTTCAAATGTGAAGCAAGAGTTAATGCTGTCGTTGCAAACCCAAATTGCTGAACAAGTTTATGAAATTAATTCGGCACTAGAGTTTGCTAGCTTTGAACAACCACAAGTGAGTACTGCTGTAGCCGCTGAGAATAAGTAATGGATTGGGCGATGAATATAGGCTTGGTGCTGCCATTAATGTCGTTATTGTTATTGCCAGTTATCAGTTTTGCATTGTGTGCGATGTTAGTCAGTTGGCTGTTTTGGCCAAGCATTAATGACCAAGCTTAATCTTAACCCATCGCCTTTTAGATAAACATTATGAATAACGAGAGGATAATATGAACCGTTTAATTAATAGATTACAAGATGAAACTCGAATTGTGTGTGGCGTATCTGCGAAGTTAGCAAAACAATACGGCTGGTCATTACTTTGGACTCGTATTGTGACTATAGGATTAATGCTAACCAATCCAAGTATTAGTTTACTTGCGTACTTTGTGATTGCTGTGGTGATGAGCCAAAAAACATCTCGATTTTAAGGCTTACCCAATATTGGGTAAGCGGGGGAAGCTGGATTACCCCGCAGACAGGTTACATTGATGTAAGTGGTTATTTTTTTAAAAAAGCTTGGAAGCGTTGTTTTGCTTCATCACTTTGTAAGCGTTCAGCAAACTCAACTAATTCTAATTTCATCTGAGCTTTAACTTCTGCCAGGTTATGACGTAAAAGCCGTTTTGATGCTTGCATAGATAACGGTGGCAGAGCTGCCAATTTTTTTGCTTGCGCTAGACTGAAGCTTATCAGCTCGTCTTGGGCCACCACGCGGTTAATAATGGTTAATTTTTCAGCCGTTTCTGCATCAAAAGCTTCACCCAATAAAATCAGTTCAGCTGCTTTTTGTTGGCCCACAATTAAGGGTAACAATATGCTTGAGGCTGCTTCTGGTACTAGCGCTAAATTGACAAAAGGCATTTGGAATTTTGCATTGTTATCGGCGTAAACTAAGTCACAATGCAATAGTAGAGTTGTCCCTATTCCCACCGCTGCTCCGGTTACCGCTGCAACCACAGGCTTTTTAAGATCTAATAAACAAAACAAGAATTTAACGGTTGGATGATTGTCATCTAACGCACCACTTTGCAGAAAATCGACGATATCATTGCCTGAGGTAAAACAGTTTTCGGTACCATGAAACAGAAAGGCACGAATATCATTGTCGGCTTCACCTTGGATCAGGTATTCTGTGAATTGTTGATACATTTCTAGATTAAAGGCATTGCGCTTTTCTGGACGATTAAAACTGATGATACGCACGCCTTGATCATCTCTTACCTGAATATGACTCATTCGTAGCTTCCTGTTGTGAACGCGAGTGGGATTACATGGAGTTTAAGACATTGAAAGCAATATTCAAACATCTGTTTAACTTTTTAGTGTTATCATCAATATCATTCGCAGCCACTGCTAATGTGGTCTTGGTTGATGGACATGTTAGAGCTATGCCAGCGAGTGTGCCCAATACCGCTGCTTATTTTACGTTAGAAAATCATAACAACAACGATGTTAAGTTAGTTGAAGTTAAGACGAGTGCAGCAAAAGTAGCGCAGTTACATACAATTCTAGAAGAAGATGGCATGGTTAAAATGCGTCAAGTCGAAGGGTTTACAATACCGTCTCACGGTTCATTAATGCTTCAACCTACCGGCGACCATGTGATGTTATTGTCGTTAACGGCGCCATTGGCTGTCGATGATAAAGTGCCTTTAGAATTGATTTTTGAAGATGGTCAGCATCTTATGATTGAGCTTACTGTGCTTAAACAAGCCGCGACTCAGCATGATGAAAATGCAGAACATCACCATCATTAAGGAGTAATATTAATGCAAGTTACTAGGAATAAAGTTTTAACCGTTGTTGGTGTGCTGGGTTTAGTACTTTATGTTGTCAGTGTGTGGTGGAGTGTTGCACCAGCTTCGATTAATACGCAATCGTTGCAAACAGACAACGGTAAACGAATTGTCGGTTACGCCACTACCAGCTCATTAATCTCTACTATGGAAACCTTGCTGGATAAACCAGGTGGATGGTTATCTAATGATGTTATGCCTCCGTCGATAATGATGGATAACATGCCCGCATTTGAGTTTGGTGCATTGGAACAAGTGCGAGATTTAGCACTCATTATGCGTAAAGAATTTAGCCGTTCACAGTCGCAGTCAACTGCCGATAATGATTTGTTAGCAGCGCATTCTAAGTTAAACATCGATAACACCAGTTGGTTAGTGCCAAGTGCCGAAGGTGAATACCGCGATGCGATTAAATTATTGAAACTTTATCGCGCTAAAATTAGCGATACAGATAACAATAATGCCCAGTTTTATGCCCGTGCAGATAACCTTAATGAATGGCTTAAAGAAATTCA
>NZ_JACJFI010000227.1 GCF_014164505.1 Shewanella sp. SG41-4
GGCAGGGTAAAGATAAGGCTCTGGTAACGTCAGGAACTGTGATACTGCCTTCGAGAGGATCTAGAGGTGGTTACTTTCAAGCATCCTGCGTGGTTGAAAACTCGGAAGGTTCATTACCTTTAGTAGTAACGAGTCAGTTTTTGGTTATTACACCAACGGTTGAAGTGTTGCCCGAATTCTTGTGTTGGTCATTAAACCAACCTTCAATTCAATTTTTACTATCTGAAGGTGCGGGAAGTCAGGGGTCATCCATGGCTGTCATGCTTAAAACATCTATTGGCAATGAGATAAAGCTTAATATCCCAGCTATCGAGACACAGAAGAAAATATTTCACCTCAATCAGTTATGGGAAAAAGAGCAGGCATTGACCCAAGCTCTGCTAGCAAATCGAAAAATGATGCTTCAGGGCATGTTTCAACAATTACTTAATGGGGATAAATAATGATGAATAATAAAATCAACCAAGATGACATTAACAAAGCGGTATGGGGGGCATGTGACACTTTCCGTGGCACAGTAGACCCATCAATTTATAAAGATTTTGTATTGACCATGCTGTTTTTGAAATACATCTCTGATGTGCATCAAGACAAATATGATGAACTAAAAAAAGAGTATGGTGATAGCCCTGAGCTTATCAATGAAATGATGGATACTCAGTCTTTCAAAATCCCTGTTGGTGCAACCTTTTGGGACTTGTATGAGCTACGTAACACCGCAGGTAATGGTTCACGTATCGACCAAGCGTTACACGCCATTGAAGAAGCCAACGGCACTAAGCTAAAAAACGTATTCCAAGATATCAGTTTTAATACCGATAAACTCGGTGATGAAAAACAGAAAAACGATATTCTGCGCCACCTAATGGAAGATTTTGGTAAGCCAACTCTTAGCCTGCGTCCGAGCCGTGTTGGCTCATTGGATGTGATTGGCAACGCTTATGAATACCTCATTAAACACTTTGCCGCGAGCAGCGGTAAATCGGCGGGCGAGTTCTATACCCCACCTGAAGTGTCAGACTTACTGTCTATTATTCTTGAGCCTGTTGAAGGCGATACCATTTGTGACCCAGCATGTGGTTCTGGCTCACTATTAATGAAGTGTGGTAAACAGATACAAAAGAACTTCAATGGTTCTAAGCAATACGCACTATTTGGTCAAGAAGCGATTGGCTCTACCTGGTCATTGGCAAAAATGAATATGTTCCTGCATGGTGAAGATAACCACCGTATTGAATGGGGGGACACGATTCGTAACCCTAAGCTGCAAGACAAAGACGGAGGCCTGCTGCACTTTGATGTGGTCACCGCTAACCCACCATTCTCGCTGGATAAATGGGGCCATGAAAACGCTGCCGATGACCACTTTGGTCGTTTCCGCCGTGGTGTGCCACCAAAAACCAAAGGTGATTACGCCTTTATCTCGCATATGATTGAAACTCTAAAGCCACAAACTGGTCGTATGGGCGTAGTGGTTCCTCATGGTGTGTTATTCCGAGCATCAACCGAAGGCACAATCCGTAAGCAATTAATCGATGAAAACCTACTTGATACCGTTATCGGTTTGCCTGAAAAACTATTCTTTGGTACAGGGATTCCAGCTGCCATTTTACTGTTCAAAAAACAAAAATCAGACAGTAAAGTCCTATTCATTGATGCTTCGAGTGGGTTTAAATCAGGCAAAAACCAAAACGTATTAACAGCAGAAAACATTCAGAAGATTGTCGATACTGTCAAAGCACGCACAACTACCGATAAATACTCCTATCTCGCCACATTACAAGAAATTGCCGAGAACGATTACAACCTCAATATTCCGCGCTATGTGGATACCTTTGAAGAAGAAGCTGAAATTGACTTGATGGCAATACGTGGTGAGCGTTTGGCACTGCAAGCAAAATTAGGTGAATTAGAAGCTGAGATGACTAGCTACCTAGAGGAGTTAGGTTATGGTGTCTAAGGGTTGGACAAAGGGCACCATCGAAGATATTGCTAAGGTTACTTCAGGTGGAACGCCTAGTAGAGCAAAAGATTCCTATTGGAATGGACATATACCTTGGGTAACAACCTCTGAAGTGAAATTTGGTGTAATTGCTGATGCAGAACAAAAAATTACTCAAGAAGGTTTAGATAACTCATCTGCTAAATTATTTCCTAAAGACACTATTCTGATGGCGATGTATGGGCAGGGGAAAACTCGAGGTCAAGTCGCCAAACTTGGTATCGAAGCATCAACAAATCAAGCTTGTGCAGCGCTGTTGTTACACAAAGAACATGATGTTGAATATTACTACCAATTTTTAACAAGTCAGTATGAGAATATACGTGATCTAGCAAATAGTGGAGGTCAACAAAACCTTAGCGCTGGGATCATAAAAGGTATCCATGTGCCAATCCCCCCACTCCCAGAACAACTCAAAATAGCCAAAATTCTCTCGACGTGGGATAAGGCGATCACCACCACTGAAAAGCTGATTGCAACCAGCAAGCAGCAGAAAAAAGCCCTAATGCAACCACTGTTGACGGGTAAAAAGCGTTTGATCAACCCTGACACAGGTAAAGCGTTTGAGGGAGAGTGGGAATACGTACGAGCAGGAGATATATTCTCAACTAGATCAAACAAGAAACATAACTCCGATTTACCGATACTGGCAATTACACAAGACCAGGGTGCGATTCCAAGAGAGCTTATTGATTATAATGTTTCAGTTACTATTGATAGCATCTCGGGTTATAAAGTTGTCGAGGTGGGTGACTTCATCATTAGTTTAAGAAGCTTCCAAGGAGGCATTGAATACTCTAAATATAAAGGTATTTGTAGCCCTGCCTATGTCATTTTATACCCAACAACCGAAATCTCTGATGCTTTTTATAAGTACCACCTAAAGTCGCATCCCTTCATCCAAGCAATGAAGAGTCGACTTGAAGGTATCCGTGATGGGAAAATTATCAGTTATAAGTATTTTTCAGAGATAAAGTTGCCGAAACCATCACTGGAAGAGCAACAAAAAATCGCTTCGGTACTTACATCAGCAGATAAAGAAATTGGATTATTAGAGACCAAGCTAGCTCATCTTAAATATGAGAAAAAGGCACTGATGCAGCAGTTGTTGACAGGTAGACGCAGAGTAAAGTTACAATCAAAGGAGTGTATAGTTTAATGGAAATGAACAGCCCTTTACTACAATTAGCCCTATTGGAATCATTAAAGGCAAATGAAGTTTCTGATGAAATCGATCTCTTTTTACCTTTTATTGCAGTAACTCTTTCTGATTTAGGTAAACTTGAAATTTCTCCTGAATTACTGCAAGAAGAATTAGGAAGATCTTTCGGTTTTAAGCCACCTATATCGGCAATTCAAGTGTTTATTACTAGGGCGAGAAAACGAGGGTTGCTTCATAAAGAAAACCATGTTTTTATCCCAAACATTGAAGAGGTTGATAAATGGAAAAATGGTTATCATGATAAGAAAGACGATATAACAGCCTCACTCGAAATACTCAGACGTGATTTTATTGATTTTGCTATTACTAAATTTGATAAAAAACTTAGTGCAGAAGAATGTGATTTACTGATTGAACAATTTATAAATAAAAATATTTCTAGCGTGACAGATAATAAACGTTACGAGAAAAATGAGTTGCGAGAGAAAATAAAAAACACAGACCATGTCACTGCATCTTTTATTAGTCATATTCATAAAAATAAAACGGCATCATTAGAGCACTTCTCACGTTTTGTAAAAGGTATGCTCCTTGCCAATTATTTGTGTTTTGCAGACAAAGTAGCTCACAAGAAAAGTTATAAATCTATGACGGTGTATTTAGATACACCGTTAATTGTAGGGCTTCTTGGTTTCAACGGTTTACAAAAGCAAAAATCACTCAAAGAATTCATTTTATTACTCACCAATGTTGGTATCAATATTTATGTATTTGATAAAACAATTGATGAAACTGAACGCTTACTTTGCGCATGGCGGGATGATCTTGAACGGAAAGACTATAAACGGTTTAATACTAAAACCTTAGAGCTATTGCGATATTTAGGATATGACGCAGCTAGGCTCGATACAGAGATTAAACTCCTTAATTCGTCACTTGAGAAACTTGAAATTGAAGTGCAATATGGTTTCAAGCAAAAAAAGCAATATCAATGTGATGAGATAGCATTAGAAAAAGCAATATCCCCTAATTTTAAAGGGTCAAAAAACCTTGAACATGACACTATCTGCATTTCCCGTGTATATAATATGCGTGAAGGTAATTTAATAAATGACTTAAGTAAAAAATTTACTGTTTTTGTAACTTCAAATACTGGGTTGGTTAACCACGCCAATAGGTTCTTTCAAGATGAGATACCTAAAAAAGTTATTCCACTTATAGTTTCAGAACAATGGATGACTACTATGTTTTGGCTTAAAAGTCCTGACTTATTTGGTAGTTTACCTATGGACCAGTTAATCTCATCTGCGTATGGGCTTCTTTTCACTGATGACAAATTCTGGACGAGCTTTGTTAAAAAACTTGAGCATTTAGAGAAAAGCGGAAAAATTACCGAAGATGACCTAATTCAAGTGCGTTGGGATTCTGATTTACTTAACATGGTCCATGACGTATCTGTTGACGTGGGGGAAGATTTTTCAGATGAGGATATTTTTGATATAGTCGAAACCATTAAGAGAAAACAAATAGCTGATAAAGAACAGGAAATAATAGAACTGAACAAAACGAAAAACACTGAGATTTCTACACTACAAGACTCCTTAAATGACAAGGAAGATAAATTAAATAAAACGCAGGTGATACATAGAAAAATTGCTAAATATGTATCTGTAGCACCAGCGTTAGTTATATCTATTACTCTAGCTTTTGGATGTGTTTGGGTCACTTTACTCGCTTTGCCAAACGAAATATTTCCTTCACAAATTAAATCAGAATATCAGGCTGATAGTATAACTTTAATCAGTATAGTGATCGTATTTATGTTGAACCTTTTAGGAAGTATTTTTGGTATCAACTTGAAAACTATATACCGAGGTGCTCAAAGTTTTCTCTTTAAAAAAACATATCGTTTTTTGCAGGGAGAGTAAGATGAATACTGATACGGTTAATTTCAAAGAAGAATTTAGTTCAAAAATCCCAGCTTTGATCTTACTGACTAACTTAGGTTACCAGTTTATACCTCCAAGTAATTGCTTGGAAAGACGTGGCAATCTGTCTACGGTGATATTGCCTGATGTGCTTCGTGATGTATTGCGTCATAAAACTTATTCTTTCATGGGTAAGGATCACAAGTTATCAGAAGCGGCTATCAATAAAATTGTCCATGAACTCGCTACCCCTGCGATGAATGAAGGGCTAAAAGCGGCTAATGAAAAACTCTATAATGCGCTGACCTATGGTATTGGCGTGACTGAGTTTATTGATGGCAAAAAGGCCAGCCCAACTATTCAAGTGATTGATTGGCACACGCCGGACAACAATCAATTTCATTTTACCGAAGAGATGGAAGTCGAAAATGCTCAAGGCACTGGTAAACGTATTCCTGACATAGTCTGTTTTGTGAATGGCTTGCCATGGGTGGTGATTTAAGCAAAACGTCCCGATTCATCCCATGAAGGCAAACCTACTGTAACAGAGGGGATTTCACAAAATATTCGTAACCAAAAAGTGGATGAAATCCCACATTTATTTGCCTACAGTCAGTTATTGATATCGGTTAACGGCCATGAAGGTTTGTATGGCACTTGCGGAACACCATCTAAGTTTTGGGCAAAATGGAAAGAAGAAGAATTTACTGAAGCTACTTTTGCTCGGTTAAAGAATACTCCTTTATCAAAGAACAAACTTGATCACATATTTAATCATCGCTCCACGAGACTGCGAGATGAGTATTTATCGCTTATTGCAGGCGGAGAACTTCTAGTCACAGAACAAGACCGCTTATTAGTGTCTTTATTGCGACCTGATCGTTTACTGGATATGGCTCGTTTGTATACTTTATTCGATAAAAAAGTTGGCAAGATTGTAGCTCGTTATCAGCAAGTATTTGGCATAAAAGCGCTAATAGAGCGGGTTACTTCATTCGATAAACAAGGTGCGCGTAGTGGTGGTGTGATTTGGCATACCACGGGTTCAGGTAAGTCATTCACCATGGTTTTCCTTTCAAAAGCATTAATCTGGCTGCAAGAGTTGGCTAAATGCCGCGTTGTGGTGGTAACGGACCGTGTAGATTTAGAAGATCAACTTGCTCGAACTTTTGCTTCAGGTGGTGTGTTGTCAGATAAAGATAGAAAGTCGGCCATGGCAACAACTGGACGTCGTTTGGCTGAGCAGATTGGCAGAGGTAACGAACGGATTATTTTCTCTATCATCAATAAGTTTGGTACAGCTGTTGAGCTACCAGAATGCTATAACGATAGTCCCGATATTATTGTGTTAGTGGATGAA
>NZ_JACJFI010000228.1 GCF_014164505.1 Shewanella sp. SG41-4
TAATGGGCTCAAACATATATGCATCATTTAACTATGTCCCTATGATGAAATAAAAAGAAAAATCAGTAAGTATTATCGATTAACAGAAATAGATTAATCGCAATTAATGATTTGGCTAATTAAGTTGTTGTAATTAGTCAAGTTTAATGCATTTAGAGCACGATATTAACGTGAGTCGCATTGCTTATTAAGTTAGTCATTAGCAATGATAGCAATACAAAAGGAAACAATTATGGTTGAACACATTACAGGCATGCTGGCATTAATCGGTGTGTTATCACTTTTGTGTCAATGGGTTGGTTGGAAATTACGTCTACCAGCAATTTTACCACTTCTATTATGTGGTTTACTGTTAGGGCCAGGATTAGGGATATTAGACCCAGATGAAATCTTTGGTGATTTATTGTTTCCTATTATTTCGTTAGGTGTTGCGGTCATCCTGTTTGAAGGTGCGCTGACACTTAACTTTAAAGAAATTAAAGAACATGGACGAATGGTGACCCACCTTGTCACCATCGGCGCATTTATTACCTGGGCGTGTATTGCTCCAGCGGCGCATTTTTTGCTCGGGTTTGATTGGGCAATTGCCATGTTATTCGGTGCATTAGTGGTGGTTACAGGGCCGACAGTGATTGTGCCTATGTTACGTACAGTGCAACCTAAATCGAATTTAGCCAGCATTTTACGTTGGGAAGGCATCGTTATTGATCCCATCGGTGCATTATTAGCGGTACTAGTATTTGAGTATATCGCCGTTACAGCCGACCCGACCACGCACGTATTGACTGCATTAGGCTTAACCTTAGTGCTTGGTTTTGGTCTAGGTGCTGCAGGCGGTTACTTAACAGGTTTAGCTATCCGTAAGAACTTATTCCCGCATTACTTACGCAACACCGCAGTATTAACCATTATGTTGGGCATTTTTGTTGGCTCTAACATTTTACAAGAAGAGTCTGGCTTGTTAACGGTTACGGTAATGGGTATTTGGTTAGCGAACATGCGCGGCGTTGATATTGCCGACATTTTGGAATTTAAAGAAACCTTAACCGTACTACTGATTTCAGCGTTGTTTATTCTGTTGGCCGCCCGCCTTGATTCTGGTGCAATGCTGGACCTAGGATTTGGTGGTGTAGGGGTGCTATTAGTGGCGATGTTTGTCGCGCGTCCATTAAGCATTTGGATTTCAGGCTTAGGCACCAATTTGTCGTCAAAAGATAAGTGGTTTTTAAGTTGGGTTGCGCCACGCGGTATTGTTGCAGCAGCCATTTCATCATTATTTGCCATTAAACTAGAGTCGGTTGGCTTAGAAGGTGCCAGTTCGATTGTACCGTTAGTATTCTTAATTATTATTGGTACCGTGGTGATTCAAAGCTTAACGGCCGGTCGTTGGGCTAAGTTTTTAGGTGTGAAAGAGGGCTCTAATCAAGGGGTGTTAATTTTTGGTGCATCTAAATTCTCACGTGATTTAGCTTCTATTTTAATTTCGAAAAATATTAAGGTTATTTTAGCGGACAACAACTGGGACAGTATTCGCCAAGCGCGCATGGAAAACATTCCAGTGTACTTTGGTAACCCGGCGTCAGAGCATGCATCCAATTTTATGGACTTAAGTGGGATCGGTCGAGTGCTTGTGATGTCGCCATACCGTCAGTTAAACCCGTTGGTGACATTCCATTTCCAAGATTTAATGGGCACCGAAAAAGTGTATGGTTTAAACAATGCTGACAGCGCCAGTGCACGTCATCAGTTGTCTGAATCTTATCTTAAGCGCTTATGTTTGTTTGGTGAGAACATATCTTACGCCAAAATTGCCACCTTAATGGCCAAAGGCGCGGTATTGAAAATCACCAATATAACTGAAAACTTTACGTATGATCATTTCAAAAAGCGCTACGGTGACACTGCTATGCCATTGGTTTATTTAACCAAAGAAGGCAAGGTTAAAGTTATATCTGGCGTTGAAGCGATTGTGCTACCTGTGGGCATAGAGTTAATTAGCTTATTGCCACAAGAAGCGCAAGACCAAGCGGTTATTCAGCGCGCATTAGATGACGAAGCTGATCGCCAAGCCAAAATAGTGGCAGAAGCTGAAGCAAAAGCGGCCGCTGAAGCCAGAGCTGTTCGCGAAGCAGAAGAAGCTGAGCAACGCATCATTGAAAAAGCTCGTCGTAAAGAAGAAGAGTTAGCGCAATTTGAGCAACAAGAAAAAGCCCGCTTATTAGCTGACGAAGAGGCTGCATTAGTTAAGCAAGAAACTGCCTCGTTAGCCAAAGAGTTAGCCGCGCAAGAGAAGGCTAAACAAGTTGCAAGTGCAACAACAGAGTCGAGTGATGCAGAGACTGCAGCCGATGAAGAAAAGCCACAGCAACCAAGCGATACTAAAACGGTATAGATTCTAAAACAGTGTAAACGTTAGCGCTTAGGCGTTAACGAGTTTTTTCTTAATAGTCTTACTAAAAAGGGCTTAGCAATAAATTGCTAAGCCCTTTTTTATTATTACGTTACAGCGTAAAGACAAGGTGTTCACCTTGCTTCAATTACTCAGCTAACGTGGCCAGAACCACTTCGTGGTGATCTTTGGTTTTGAATTTATTCAACACATGACTGATTTTGCCATCTGTACCCACGATAAAACTTAAGCGATGAATGCCATCGTAAATTTTACCCATGAATTTTTTTTGTCCCCAAACGCCAAAACCATCAGCAACCGCGTGGTCTTCATCACTGAGTAAGGTAAAGTTTAGTTGTTGTTTCTCTGCAAACTTAGCCAGTTTAGCTACAGGGTCTGGGCTAATGCCAAATACTGTTACTTTTAAACCATCAAGTTGTGCTTTGATATCGCGCAGACCTTGTGCTTGCACTGTGCAACCAGGAGTCGATGCTTTAGGGTAGAAATACACTAGCACTGGGCCTTTAGACAAGGTGTCTTGCAGTGATACCGCTTCGCCTGCTTGGTTTTGAAGGGTAAAACTTGGTGCAGTATCACCTACGTTTAATGTGTTCATGATTGGTCCTTTATCAAATGTGATGCGGATATTACGTGACTAGCACGTACAAGGTTCACATCAATGAGAGGTGACTGTAATTATTATGGCGCTGCAATGCCCTGCATACGCTTAATGCTGCACTCTAACGACATCGACTCGGCCAGCTCATGAATGCCTTGTTCAAGCTTCAATAAATTTATTTTATCAGGGATATTGATCGCTAATAAAATCGACTGGGTTTTAAGGCTGTCATTGTCGTCAGCATGGGAGCGTACGGCCGCTAAATCAAGGCCTCTTTCAGCCAAAAACTGGGTAATGCTCTTCATGGTTCCGCGTTGGTCTTCACCATTAAATATCACTTCAATACGAGAAACAAAGTTTTTGGGAGTATGTTTGGATGTTCGCTTCATGACCGTCATGAGTTCGAGTTCTACACTCAGCACCGGCAGTAAGCTTTCAATTTTAGTTATAGCTGACCAAGAGCCTGATATCATCATAATTAGGGTAAATTCATTACCAAATAATGCCATACGACTGTCGACTATATCGCAATCACATTCACTTGCTAAACGCGCTAAACGACTAACTAATCCTGGACGGTCTGCGCCCATTGCCGTAACGACCAGAAAATTGGTCATGGATTTTCCTCACTTTTGATATCGTAGAGCGAAAACTTATGCCGAAGCATGTCAGTTTTTGTGCGGGTACTAATGCTATCATTTTTCACTAAAACACCTCAATATAGTAACCTATATCACTCACATAAATGTGATTATTTTTTACCGTTATAGCTTCAAAGATGCTAGGTTACGCTGCATTAAATAGCATAAATGACTTATTTCAAATTATGGTTACCGTAGAGCTTGTCATTAGTGGTTGGCATCAGTAACATAGCGAATCCTGAAACCGTGGGGAAGATAGATGATAAACGGAAGCATCGTAGCCTTAATCACTCCAATGAACAGTGATGGCACAGTAGATTATGCAAGTCTTGAAAGACTTGTAGAGTTCCATATTGAACAAGGTACTGATGCCATAGTCGCGGTCGGTACTACAGGCGAGTCTGCTACTCTGCCTATGACAGAGCATGCGGCTGTTGTTAGCCAAACTGTTAAGTTTGCATCAGGTCGTATTCCTGTTATTGGTGGCAATGGCGCAAACGCCACAGCAGAAGCCATTGAATTAACCAAATCAATGCAAAAATCAGGTGTTGTCGCCATGCTTGGCGTGACCCCTTATTACAATAAACCAACGCCTAAGGGATTAATTGCCCATTATACGGCGGTTGCTGCTAGTACTGACATTCCTCAAATTCTTTATAATGTGCCAGGTCGTACTGCTGTTGATATGAAACCAGAAACCGTGGCTGAATTATCAAGTGTCAGTAATATTATTGGTGTTAAAGAAGCCACTGGCGATTTAAGCCGAGTAGCGCGTTTACGTGAACTCTGTGGTGAAGACTTTTTACTTTACAGCGGCGATGATGCAACAGCTCGCGAGTTTTTATTGCTGGGTGGTAATGGCGTTATTTCAGTGGCAAATAATATTGTTCCACATGCGTTTAAAGCCATGTGTGATGCCGCGTTAGCCAAAAATGCACAATTAGCTGAAACAATCGATCAACCATTAATGGGTATTTATCGCTCGTTATTTTGTGAAGCCAACCCAATCCCAGTGAAATGGGCTGTTCATAGAATGGGTTTGATAGCTAATGGCCATATTCGTTTACCTTTAACTGAACTTTCTGAGCAGTTTCATGGTCTGTTAATAGAAACAATGAAACAAGCTCATATTGAGGTAAAATAAATTCATGTTAAAGAAAGTCACTCCGTTACTCCTTGTTGCAGCTGTTTCAGCTTGCAGTACACCATTAGATCGCCGTCAGGCCAATGGTAATGATGATTTCGTTAATGCTGAAACAACGTCATTATTGCCGATCCCACAGGGCTTGAACACGCCTACTAACAGTAAAGAATACGACATTCCTTCTGTTGGTAATAACGTCAACAAGCAGCTTGTAGGCAAGAATCTTGATATTCGTGCGCCATTGCAAGTATTGCCAATGGCTGAAGGCACACACATCGAAGAAAGCAGTGATAGTATTCGTGTTGTGATTGAATCAATTGAAAGTACTACAGATCTAAAACAAGAAATTTTTGAAGTAATCAATGGATATCTAACCCAAAATAACATTGCTGTTCGTAGCGAAGATGTTACTGCTGGTTTTATTGAAACAGATTGGATTGAAAATGATGAGATCATTGAATCTAATTGGTGGGGTAGTGACAAGGTTTATCAACTACGTCAGCGTTACCGTTACCATGTGGATGTGAAACCACATGGTCGCTCTGGTTCTGTATCGATTGATTTAGTTGAGCATCAAGAGTTTTATGATGATAAAGATCAGAAAATCCTATTAAGTGGTGAAGACAAACGTCGTTATACTACCGATATGCTGAACAATGCCATTGCCTATATGAGCGTTAAACGTGATCAAGCTATCCGCGCTGCACGTATTGAGCAAAGTCTTGGTATTAAGATAGATTTAGTGACAAATTCTACTGAATCAGCTCATTGGTTAGCAGATGCAAATTATAAGTCGGTATGGGATCGTTTACGCCTAGTATTGCCTGAGATGGGTTTTGATGTTGTTGATACAGATAACAGCAAAGGCCTGTTTTACATTAATTTAGAAGAAAGCGGTGGTTTCTGGAGCTCTTTATGGGGTGACCAAAAACTGTCTCTGAAAAAAGGTAATTATCGTTTACTGCTAAAAGAAACAGATGATGTAAATCAAACTAAAATTATGTTGCATGACGTAGAAGACAAACCATTGTCTGATGAGTCAATTACTGAAGTTTATAATATTATCTCTGACTTAATGCAAGAAGACCGCAAAGTGCGTTAAGCTTTGTTGGTAGATTATTAACCATGAAAGAGACGCTTTAAGCGTCTCTTTTTATTTTATTTACTTATTTACACTTTGATTCAATAGGGCGCTATTCTGCACCTATACCTACTAGTTTGAAGTTACCATTTCGAGACTATAGCCCAAACAAACTGACTTCGTTGTTGAGTCATATTAATATTAGACAGTACACATTTTTAACCGTTAACGCCGACAATATGAACTTAGACTGAATCTGAACCGAACACTATTTGTCACAGAATGTGTCGGCGAGAGTACTTCAAGATTATTTATGCATGTAAATGATGAATAAAACGGTCTAAATATGCATAAACGCTGAGAAAAACAATAATTATATGAATATTAAGATGATATGAACTATTTGCTCAACATGTTCGTAATTTGTAAGTGAAAGTAAAACCGCTTGATGTGAATTTATTGCTAAGTACAATTACATAACAAAGAAAATCATATTTATAATTCATTCCACCTTTGATGGTTACGGACTCGAAATGAAAAAGATAATCGTACTGATCGCCATAGTGCT
>NZ_JACJFI010000229.1 GCF_014164505.1 Shewanella sp. SG41-4
CAATATATCCAGTTCTACAATTACAAACGCAGACATTCAGCAATAGATTATAAGACGCCACATCAAAAATATAATGAGTTAAAAAAAGCGGCTTAAAATCTCTCCAGAAATACTTGACCATTACAATAAGGGTTAATATGTAGGGAGGTTGTATGGAAATCACGATAAAAGACTCAAAGTGTTTTACTGAACTTAATGAAGGGTTATGGCAGAAAATTGGCCAAACTAGTAATAGGCATGCTGAGTTAATGACGATGCTTACTCAATCAACATCGAGCGCACACCTTTTTTTGTCATTAAATGTTGAAGATTCATGTTTGGAAATCGCTTGGGAAGATATTCAGCAAGTGTGTCGGCTGTTTTGGGATTTTCCTGAATTAATAAATGTATTACAGAGAAATCGAGAGGGACGAAACCCAAAAAAGAAGATCGAACCTTATTCATTCAACATGAATGAAGCTAAAAAATCGAATAGTCATCCACTTTTAAATGTCCAATCCTCATTAAAGCATGCTATTGAACCTGAGGAATATGATATTTACTATGCTTTATTTAACCGCACGGATGAACAAAAGCAATCTTTAGATTGGTTTCCAGTTTGGATTGCTGTTTGTATTTGTGAATTTGAAAACAAAATTAACAAAGAACTGAACAATGGCGAAGATCTGGTTGAATTAGAGACGGTACAAAATGAGATTATTTCCAAAATATGTGTCCCTTTGGGGAAGCTATTGGATTTTGAGCTACGTGAAATTCAAAGAATTGATAGGCTCATGTCTAAAGCTCAAAAAGGTGGTCAACGCTCAAGAAGAAACTCTGCTATGGCTTCAGCCTTAAATACTGTTAAGGAGGACAAAGCGCTGCTTATTTATCTAGATGGGGTAAAATCAAAACCTCGCAGCCTTGCTGAGAGGCTTAAAGTTAAAGGAATGGTAATAGATTTTGAGGAAGGTAATGAAGGTTATATAAGATTTGCAAATGCAGAAGATGGTGATGAAGTTGGATGGAAATCTTACCTGAACGCTGTTTCAAAGCTATTCCCCAAAAAAAAATCAAAGTAAAAAATCACACCCCCCCGTTAACCATGAATTCGTGCTTTAGCCTTAGTGATAATAAGTTTATTTAAGACTTGTTATCACAATAGGAGGCTTTATGCCGAGCACAAGAATTATCAAATATCCTGAAATGGAACAGCTTACTGGCCGAGACAGACGTACTTTGTGGCGCTGGTGGCAGAAAGATCAAATATTCCCAAAACCCTTAATGCAAAATGGCCGTGCGATTGGATGGTCAGAAGATCAATATTCTACTTGGCTTGCTAGTTTAGAGGCTGCAAATTCATGAATAAATTAAATAAAAAATGCCGCTACAAGTCTTGCACGACTTTAGCGGCTGGATTGAAAGCTAATACCTTAAAAAGCTATCAGATTAAGGATAGCACGACATCAATATCTAATGAAGTGAACGGGAGAGTATATGAATAAAGTTACTTTCATTCAGTCGAAAGGCCGTCCCGTAGCTACGGTTGAGAATATTAAAAGTTTACTCATGAGTAAAGGTGTCGATTTTTATCTTGATCATTACACGCTTGTTATGAGGCATGAGGGAATAAATTACAGTCGAGATAGGCTTCACTATCAAATACGTGAATTTGCCATTATCGAAGGTTTCAAAATGGCGAATCTAACTCTAGCAATAAAGTATTCGCTTAATGATATTGCTAACCAAAAATGGCAGCTAAGGAGTATTAACCCATGAGTGATAATTTAATTCGCAATGTCACCTCGTTAGCTAATGGTCAATGGTTGAATATCCTTAATAACCAATGTGGTGAAATCCGCTATAAGAAAGCACAACCATGCCCTAATTGTGGTGGACATGACCGTTTTTTATTTGACGATAAAGAAGGTCGCGGAACGTATGTTTGTCGAGGGTGTGGAAGTGGTGACGGCTTATCGCTGGTGGCCAAAGTGCATAGCGTCAACGCACGAGAGGCGGCTTTATTAGTTGCGCCTTACATTGGGTTATCCGTTGGGTATAAAGTTGATACAGCAGCCATTGAACGAAGCAGGCGTAAGGCTGAACAAGCTAAGTCGCAAGAGGCGGCAAAGCTTGCAGCTAAACGGATGAGAGCAGCAACAAGGGCGCTTGCAATAGTTAGAACCTGCATACCAGCACTCGCAAGCAATGCTTACTTGAATGCAAAGCAAGTGCAATCCTTTGGAACTTATGAGCTAACTCAAAAGGTTCATCCTTATGGTGATTACATCATGAATAAAGGCTCGCTGGTGGTTCCCATATTTAACCCGACATTATCAGGTTTGCAGTTTGTACAACCGAATAGTGAAAAGCATATTTTGGCAGGCTCTAAAGTCAAAGGCGG
Source organism: Shewanella sp. SG41-4 (assembly GCF_014164505.1). Lineage (GTDB taxonomy): Bacteria > Pseudomonadota > Gammaproteobacteria > Enterobacterales > Shewanellaceae > Shewanella. Next base: position 2,384 of record NZ_JACJFI010000229.1, read on the forward strand.
TTCTTATCCGCTATCAGGCAAAGACAGTAATCAAATATACATTGGTGAAGGTTTTGCGACTTGTGCAGCGGTGGCCGAGTGCTTACCTAATGCGCTTGTATTGTGCGCGTTTAGTGCAGGTAATTTGATTAATGTTGCTTTAGTTATTCGATCTAGCAGGCCAAAGGCTGACATTATCATTATTGCCGATAATGACGAAAGCGGGACTGGTGAGCGTGAAGCAATTAAAGCTGCTTTGGCGGTTAATGGTTCATACGTATTACCACCAGCAAGTGAGGTGGCCTGATGGGTACGGACTGTGCTGATATTCCTAAAGCTGAGCTATTGGCTGTTATTGGTCAGCCTATTAAGCCTCAAGCTAATGTGGTAAATGATAAATTATTTTCGATGAGTTTTGATGATTATGCATTGAATGGGAAATCTAAAGAAATGGCCGAAAAAATGAAATCAGATACTTATATTCTCAAAGAGTTAGCCATTGCTGGGCAAATGACGGTCTTTTATGCTGCGCCTAATACGGGTAAAACATTAATCATTTTAAAAATGTTAATAGACTCAATCAGGCGTAGAGATGTAAAAGCTGAATATGTTTATTTTATAAATGCAGATGACAACGGCAAAGGGATGATCACTAAGCTAGAAATAGCCGAAGAACACGGTTTTAAAATGTTATCACCTAACTTTGAAGGCTTTAGTGTGGCAGTGTTTGAAGGGGTGATTAATCATCTAGTTGGTGCAGATGATTGTGCGGGCAAGGTTGTGATACTTGATACTGTTAAGAAGTTTACCGACATTATGAACAAGCAAGCCTCAACTATGTTTGGCACTATGATGCGCTCTTTTTCTTCTAAGGGCGGTTCGGTGATCATGCTAGCGCATACCAATAAAAACCGTGATGGTGAAGGTAAGCGTGTATTTGCTGGCACGTCAGACTTATTAGAGGATTGTGATTGTTCATACATTATGGATGTTGCGTCTACAGATACGCCAACGGGAACAGAAAAACTTGTAACCTTTGAAAATAATAAACAGCGTGGCGATGTTGCTCAAAAGCTCAATGTTTATTATCGAAGTGTTCAAGGTATGGATTACAGGGGCTTAATGGCCACTGTTGAAATACGTGATGAATCAGAAGCTAAAAAGTTAATGCAATCGGCTCATGTAGAGCAATCGCGTAAAGATAACATTGAGATAATTACCGCAATTATTGAAACGATAGAAGAAGGTACAACCCTTAAAACTGAGATCATAAATAGTGTTGCTCATTCTATTGCTGTATCTAGGCCGAAAGTTAAAAAGGTGTTAGAAAAGCACATAGGCGGTGATTATATGGCTGGCTATCGATGGGAACACGCTCAAAGGAATGCAGGTGATCCAGCAGCAGCAAAACGGTTAAAGTTAATACCACCAGCTAGCTAGAACAATTGAACTATAAGCCTCCTTAATTGGGGGCTTTTTTTTGGACGCACTGAAAAATCAAAAAATTAGGGGGGTTAGTAATAATAGAGATATTAGACAAAATAGGAAAATTAAAAATATTAATAAAATTAATTAAGTTCAATAGCTTGCGCTTAGTTGTGAAGGCGGAAAAATGTCAGTAAGCCTTATCTTTGCTGGTGGCGATTATGTCAGATTTTCAATTTGTCTAATTTTCGTAATTTTTCAGACAGGGGGTATTCACTGGCCAGCTGCTTACTGGGGACAGAATTTCTGGACATCTTAGACACTATCGAGTGTATTCCTCGCTAGCGCCTTAATATGATTTAGCTTTAAGCGATAATATTTGAAAGTCACATGCGCCCTTAGTTAATGAAAAAAATGCAAATGATGACGGTTTTTCTTACTCATAAAAAAGAGTAAGGCTTTTCTAAGGTCGTTAGGCATTATTATTTGGAAGTCATGGGTGTTTGAAAAAACTTGTCACATACGTCATATAGGCTTGTTTTGAATACGGGTAAGCGTAGTTTTTACAACGTTAGAGAGACTTAGGCCTTACCTTTAGTTTTATGACACGTTAAAGGCATCACATATTTTTAGGTTGAGGGGATGAAGTATCGATCATGCCTTAATTGTAGAGTTTTCTTACATCTTAAGAGATAAATTTTTACACACGCTAGATACTCGCTAATCTTCAACTTATTTTATAGTTGATGAAATAGAAAATACCATATTAAAAACAATTTTAAATTATGATTTTTAATACATCTAAACGTTGATAACAGTACATTTTACATAATTCATTCTAATAGAGTGTTAGTACTCGTTTTTAGGTTTATATTGTTAATAGGATGTTCAATTATTAGAAAAGGGAAGATATGAAATTACAATTATTAGGTCGGATATTTATATTCATGGGGTTCTTTGTTGCTACCAGTGTTAGCGCAGATGAATTTTTAATTGAAAAAGAATTAGTGAAACAAGATCTAATTGATGCAGATAGTGCCAAGTTTCAAAAGCTTAGTAGAGTCGTGAACTCTAAGAATGAAGATGCTGTTTGCGGTGAGGTGAATAGTCGAAACAGAATGGGAGGATATGCTGGTTTCAGAAATTTTGTGGTTTTGGAGAGTAAACTAGTAATTTTCGAAGGAACCGATAATTTAGATAAGGTATATAAATTGTCTGGATGCGCAGGACCTGATGCTGAGTTAATTACTCGCCTAAGCGATGAGGCAGTTTTTAACTGCTCAGTACTTTGGAATATGATTACCAATACCACGATAATGGGTGAGTCGGCTAGTTCAGCTGTTGATAGCGCGATAACGGCAACGATTAATCGTGCAAAAGGTAATGGTGTTACTCTTACAGACATTCAATTGGCAACTTTTAAAGCTGAATTTGATAAGGGTTTAAACACTACCTTGGCCAATAAAGACTTCGTGGAAGCTATAAAAAAATCACCTGATTATCAGGGAATAATATTTAATAAAAGCTGCGCAGCACAAACACTTCAAATTCTTAGGTCACAAGTCGGTGTTTAATACAAATAGAGAATAGTTTTGGTTCCGTCAGTATTGAGTATTTTTGGATGGCTTTTTAAACGTCATAACTTGCAGTCTATGGCGTTAGCGTGAATTTCTTAACCAATACAATGATATGGGCTTTACTCATCTTAGACCTCACTCATAGTGGTACTTTATTGATAGTGTAAAAAATACCGCTTGGTGAATATGTTTTATAAAAACAGGCGAAGTTATTTAGCAATACTTGCCTGTTTTTATATCTAATAGATTTTAGATGCCTTTGTTTTCACAACCAGCTCTGCTTTTATCGATAATAAGATCGCCTTCAACACGCATACCAATAGAACCAATAATAAACGAATGGTTTAATTGTGTAATGACAAGATCTGAAAGTCCTACCGCACATGTTTCTGATTCAATGGCTCTATCCATTGCAGTCTTTACATTCGGAATGCCTGTAGGGAAAAGAATTACAGGATATGAGTCTTCACCAGTTACACGCTGACCTTTAACTAGGTTTCCTGAGTTTAAATCAAAGTTCTTTGTACTGGCGACTGTTAGATCCGCTACTCGAATGGTACAACCAGAGATTGTTAGCAATGCTAGAGAAATGATAGCGATTTTTTTCATCATACTTCCTTTGTGATGTTTACTTAATAAATAGTTTATTGAGCATGGCTTCCATTATGCCTTTACATGATATTCGCTAGGTGAGGCTTGTTTTAATGATTCTAAACATGAGTAATATTAATGGGTATTTTTACACTACGTCACCCGCTACAGCACCTGTAACGCTCAGATATGAAAAAGGCGTAGTAGGTACTAACCTGCTACGCCTTATCAGAATTGGTGGCCCCTCCCAGACTCGAACTGGGGACCTGACGATTATGAGTCGTATGCTCTAACCAACTGAGCTAAGGGGCCGACTTAAGATAGTCGTCACTATCGAAAGCGGGGGAATTATACGAAGTTTGTTGGCACTTGTCACCCGTGTTTTTAATTGTATTTACTTATCTTGTTTCAATTGGTTATCTGTTAAGCAATTATTGGCTTTTTGAGCATAAAAAAACCTGCCGAAGCAGGTTTTTAAAATATTTAT